>DASYFE010000137.1:0-6046 GCA_036498585.1 Pyrinomonadaceae bacterium
CTGCGTCCTCTGCGCCTCTGCGGTTATATTCACCACAGAGACGCAGAGGACGCAAAGGTTACGCAGAGAAACCTCTTTGTGGCATCATCCGTCCATATGCGTGAAGTCATCCTAACGATACTCCTAGCTTTGTTGTGTCAGGTTCAGGCAATGGCAAACCCGCTCGCTAAGGATGTCACGATCTATCGCGACATCTATGGCGTCCCACACGTGTTTGGCCGCACCGACGCCAGCACAGTGTTTGGCTTTGCTTACGCTCAAGCTGAAGATAACTTCTGGCGCGTCGAGGAAAACTTCATCAGCGCACTCGGCCGGTCGTCCGAAATCTATGGTGAGAAGTCGCTGGATGAAGATCGACTCAATCATGCATTAGAAATACCGCGCTTGGCTCGCGAGGAATACGCGCGCCTCGACAAACAGATGCGTTCGTTATGCGACGCCTACGCTGCCGGCTTCAACTACTATCTCGAACGTCACACGGAGGTGAAACCACGCCTCCTGACAAAGATCGAGCCGTGGTACACGCTCGCTTTCATCCGTTACAACTATTTTCAGAACGGCTTCGCGCGCGATCCAAACCTGCGACGCGCCGGACTCCAAACGGCCGCGATCGATAACGATCTGAAACCACACACCGGCTCGAATGGCTGGGTCGTCGGCCCATCAAAGAGCGCTTCCGGCCACGCGCTGCTTTTCATCAATCCGCACCTGCCGTTCTTTGGTCCGGGCCAGGTTTATGAAGGTCACGTCCATAGCGAGGAAGGCTGGAACTTCACCGGATACACGCGCTTCGGTTTTCCGCTCCCGTACGTCGGACACAATGAGAACGGCGGTTGGGTCAGCACTGACAACGCTGCCGACTTAACAGACGTCTACCTCGAAACGTTCGACGATCCCGCACGTCCACTCGCTTACAAGTACGGCAATGGATACCGCCTCGCCACCGAGCACGTCGAAGAGATCCGAGTCAAAACAGCGACCGGCATCGAGACGCGCAAATTCACGATGCGCAAAACGCACCACGGCCCAATCCTCGCCGCGCGCGATGGCAAGATGCTTTCGTTACGCATGGCCAAATTCGAATCGGATGGCTGGCTGCGCGAGTGGTACGACATGACGCGCGCGAAATCGCTGAACGATCTGAAACGTGCGATGACGCCGCTCAACATGCTCTTCGGAAACGTGATGTATGCGGATCGACAAGGTAACACGTGGTATCTCTACAACGGCGCGATTCCAAAACGCGATCCGCGTTTCGACTGGACCAAACCGGTAGATGGCAGCGATCCGGCGACTGAGTGGCAGGGCTATCACACGATCGACGAGTTGCCGCAACTCACAAACCCCGCAACCGGCTGGATGCAAAACTGCAACACCAGTCCCTTCCTGTTGACGAGTGAAGGCAATCCCGATCCGAAACAGTTTCCCAAATACATGATCCAGGAAGGCGACAACCCTCGCGGCGCGATCTCGAGAGAGATTCTTTCCAGTAACACGAAATTCACGTTCGATGAATGGACGCGGCTGGCGTTTGACACGCGGGTTATGAGCGCCGGGAAAGAGATAGAACCGCTGCTTGCTGCACTGAAGCAGTCTAACCAGGCACGACTACGCGAGGTCTACGACGAACTCACTCGTTGGGATCGACGAAGCGCGAATGACTCGATCGCGATGACCATCTTCAGCTTGTATCACGAGCGCCGGATGAGAGACGAAAAGCTGGAACCCCTCGCCGCGCTTAACGACGCTCTGAATTCACTGGAGCGCGATTTCGGCACGTGGAAAGTTGCGTGGGGCGACATCAATCGCCTGCAACGTATCGATGAGAGCCGCGAGCAGGATTTTGACGATTCCAAGCCGAGCCTCGCCGTTAGTGGTGTGAATGGTAACGACGGCGCGGTGTTCACGTTTTACGCTACGCCGGAGCGCGGACAAAAACGCCGCTACGGCGTCGCCGGTGGAACTTACATCAGCGTGGTTGAGTTTGGTCCACGCGTGCGCGCCTTGTCTGTCCATACCTTCGGCGCCAGCGGCGATCCGAAGAGTAAGCACTACACGGACCAGTCTGCGCTCTACACGCGCGGTGAGTTCAAACCGTCATGGCTCGCACTCGAAGACATCCGCGCAAACCTCGAAGCTGCTTATAAACCCGGCGAAGAGACAGGGAAAAAGTAAAACGATCAAACACAACTGTAGGGGTGGCCCTCTGTGGCCACCCGCGGTTTGATTCCGACAACGGGTGGCCACAGAGGGCCACCCCTACAGTTGAATTGGAGAGTTCTTAATGAACCGTAAATTTAAAATCGTTGCACTTGTAATCTTGTCGCTGGTTAGCGCCACATACGTCCTGGCCCAAAAGACCGAACCCGTAACTCGCCAGGAAAAATTGCGCGGCTCAATCACCCCGGAACGCGAATGGTGGGACTTACTGCACTACCACCTGAAAGTCGAGTTCCTCCCGGAAACCCGGCGTCTAAAAGGCTCCAACGAGATAACTTTCAAAACTCTAAAACCCGGCAACAAAATGCAGATCGATCTGCAACCACCGTTAGCCATAACCAAGATCACTCACGGCGACTCCCAACTCAAATTCGACCGTGAAGGTAATGTCTACTGGGTGACGTTTGAGAAGCAGCTCGCGCAGGGAGTCGAAGACAAGATCGAAGTGTTTTACGAAGGTGTTCCAACTGCAAGTAAGAATCCGCCGTGGGTTGGCGGGATCACGTGGGGTCGAGACGATCTCGGAAATCATTTTATCGTGACCACCTGCCAGGGGATCGGCGCGAGCATCTGGTGGCCCAATAAAGATCACGGCGCGGATGAACCCGATCGCGGCATGCAGATCAGCGTAACTGTGCCCGAGAATCTCGTCGCTGTTTCAAACGGACGCTTGAAAAAGACGGACCACGACGTCGAAGCGAAGAAGAAAACCTATCACTGGGAAGTCGTGAACCCGATCAACAACTACGGCGTCAACGTAAACATCGGCAACTACATCAACTTTACTGAAAAATACCAGGGCAAGGGCGGCGTGCTGGACGTGAACTACTGGGTCCTGCCGCACCAGAAAGAAGCCGCACAAAAGCAATTCAAGGAAGTAACGCGCATGCTCGACGCCTTCGAACACTGGTTCGGGAAATATCCCTTTTATGAAGACGGCTACAAGCTGGTGACGGTTTCGTATCCCGGTATGGAGCATCAAAGCTCAGTCACTTACGGCAACTGGTTTCGCAACGGCTACCTGGCTCGCGACCCTTGCGCGTGCGGCGTTGGCTTCAAATTCGACTTCATCATCGTTCACGAATCGGCGCATGAGTGGTTTGGCAACAACATCTCGATGAAAGACGCAGCCGATATGTGGATCCATGAAGGCTTCGCGAACTACTCAGAAAACCTTTTCGTCGAATACCACTTCGGGAAGAAAGACGCGGAAGACTACGTGGTCGGCACTCGTCGCTCGATTAGAAACGACATTCCGATCATCGGTGTGTATGGAACAAACCGGCAAGGCTCAGGAGACATGTATCCCAAAGGCGGAAACATGCTCCACACAATTCGCAACATCATCAACGACGACGCGAAGTGGCTCTCGATCCTGCGCGGCCTCAATGCCGATTTCTGGCACGAGACCGTCACGACAGGACAGATCGAGTCGTACATCACGAAGAAGGCGGGCATCGATCTGAGTAAAGTCTTCGATCAATACCTGCGAACGACAAACGTTCCCTTGCTGAAATACAGCATGAACGGAAAGACCCTCTCATTCAAATACGAGAGAGTCGTTCCTGGCTTCGCCATGCCGATCCGCGTAACTATCAACGGTCAGGAAAAGGTAATAACCCCGACCGAAACAAAACAGACGGTCAACTTCCCTGAAGAGATCAAGACATTCGAAGTCAATCGCAACTTCTATATTGAGGCGGAGAAGAGTGATCTCTAACAGGGAAAGACAGGAGCTAAAGATGAACGTAATAGGCTTGACTCCCATATTGAACGTTTCGAGCATGCAGGAAAGTTTTGAGTGGTTTGAGAAGCTTGGTTGGAAGAAGCACTGGGAATGGGGTGAGCCAGCGACCTTCGGCGCTGTTATTTCCGGCAATACTGAAATCTTTCTCTGCCAGAATTGTCAGGGCGCGCGCGGTGGTCCAATGCCGACTGAGGCGTGGGACAACCAGGCAGGCAGCGTTTGGATGAGTTGGTGGTTGAAATCACCCGCCGAGGTCGACGCCGTGTACGAGCTCGCTTTGAAGCTCGGCATCCCCGCTCCATGGCCACCGACTGATATGCCATGGAGCGTTCATGAGTGTCACATCCGACATCCCGATGGCCACACATTTCGCGTGGGCGCCAACATCGAATGCGAAGAAGAATAGTCGTCACCGCAGAGCTTCGCACAAAAAGTATCAGTCGCGCTCTTCTCTGTGTCCTCTGTGCCTCTGTGGTTGATGAATTCCGAGTAAAACCACACCACAGAGACACAGAGGACACAGAGGTTGCACGGAGAAGAGCGCGATCGACGACTTTTTGTGCATAGCCTCACCGCAGATACTTTTTGAACCACTCCAGCGTGCGCGACCACGCTAGTTTCGCTGCTTCTTCGTCATAACGCGGTGTTGTGTCGTTGTGGAAGCCGTGTTGTTTGCCGTCGTACATGTAAACCTGGTAGACCTTGTTGTTGGCCTTGAGCGCAGCTTCATATGCCGGGATGCCTTCGTTGACGCGCTGGTCGTTGCCGGCGTACTGCAAAAGAAGCGGCGCAGAAATCTTCGGCACGTCATCCGCGCCTGCCTGGCGCCCGTAGAACGCGACCCCCGCATTCAGATCTGGTCCAAGTCGCACGGCTAGTTGATTCACCATTCCGCCGCCGAAACAAAAACCGACCGCGCCGAGTTTGTGTGTGGAATCGGATCGCGCTTTGAGCCACTTCGCCGCCGCGACGAAATCTTCAGTCATTTTCTTTCCGTCAACTTTGCGGAAGGCTTCAGCGCCTTTCTCGTCGCTGCCGGGATAGCCGCCCACTGAAGTCAATCCGTCTGGAGCGAAGGCGATGAAGTTTTGGAGCGCGAGTCGTCGCGCCACGTCTTCGATGTAGGGATTGAGACCGCGGTTCTCGTGGATGACGAGCACAGCGGGCTGCTTTCCATTCTTTGACGGGCGCGCGAGATAACCCTTGATCGAGCCGTTCCCTTCCGGCGACTGCACCGTCTCGTAACCGACCTTGATGCGTTTGTCGTCCGCCGGTACTTGCTGCGCCCACGCGTAGTTGGGCCTGAGACTCTCGAAGATTGTCATGACTGTCAGTCCACCAACGGCGAATTTAGCTGTACGGTCCAGGAAGGTACGCCGGTCGATATCGCCGTGCTGGTATTCGTGAAAGAGGTCCAACAACTCCTGCGGGTAATCGCTAGCTGATTTTCGTTCCATTCTCGCTCCTCGTTACGTGATTGATTTTTGCGGTGTGTTTACTGATATCACATTAGCGACACAAACAAAAATAATTGTGCTATAGTCCGCGCACGCCTCCAAAAAAGAACGGGCCGACTTGTGCTAGCACACAACGCCGACCCTTGAACCTCAACCTTTAAACAGGAAAGGAAGAAGCTCATGACGAATGATAGTAACGCAATCGTGCGCGAAGAAACACCTCACGTAAACGACACACCGGAAATCAACGAACAGAAGATCGAAGCCTTGGCAGAAATAATCTGCGGAGCCGGCAACGAATCGGCCGCAGCATTGTTCGTGCTTATGGGAACGCTGCAAAATTCCAACGAACCCGAAGTGCTCGCGAACACCGTAAAGCATTTCGCCTTCACTCGCTGCGGTGAGTTGAACGTCTTCGGAATGGTCGACGCGCAGATCGAAATCGTAGAACGCGAGTTGCTGGCGGGTGCGGCCGCATCGTAACTAACTTTTATAAGCCGCAGATTTTCGCTGATAAAATCGCGGATCGGATCCGCGATACATCTGTAAGGATCTGCGGCTCACCCTTCTGGGTTTTCGCAAATACCGTTTCGGATTTCTGAGGAGATGATTGGGATCGGCG
>DASYFE010000138.1:0-33831 GCA_036498585.1 Pyrinomonadaceae bacterium
GCTCGGCGCAGCGTCGGCCCTCGTGGCTTCATATCTGAAGTTGCGCAATGCTCCTCAAACTGCAACCGAGGTTGTAGTTGAACCGGATGTCACGCCTGAACCGGTTGCCGTAGCGGAAAGTACTCCGAGCGCCACGCCGACTTCCGAGGAACAGCAAGTTGCTGAAACTACATCGCCAGTGACGCCGAAAGCTGCGCCAAAGCACAGAACAGTTCCGGTACAAGACAGAGTCGAACCAATCGCAGCGCCTGACACGCGTGAGATGACTGAAGAAGAGCATCTACAACAAATTCGCGATGCGGTGCTTTACGACGAATGGCAGGAGCGACGTGCACGACGTGTGCAGCGACGCGAGCGTCGCCGCGCAGAGCGTTACAACCACCGCGATCTTTCCAACCTTGACGAAATCTTCGAAGGCCGACGCCGCCGTTCAGATCGTCCATAAAACACATGTATTGACGGAATTGTGATCGAATGGCATCATCACATCGCTGCGGCCAACATTGTTGTCGCCCTGATTTAAAACTCACAAATTAATAACCCGACACCTATTAAACTGATCTGATTTCCGCGCGATGCAAGCGCGTTGTGGTGAACATCATGAAGAGGCAGATGTTTCGTGAGCGGGAGTGTATTCACCGTGAGGAGGGAGCCGACGGTGATTTCTATAATGGGGTGTTCTACCTGCAGGCCTTGCAGCGGTTGCGTGTTGACGAGGCCGTGAAGATGGCGGGTAAAGTGACTTCGTTTTTCTGGTCTGATGCGCCGCAGATCATTGTTTGGTTGTGTGATGAGTGCGCGGCGGAACTCAGCTTGAGCGAGACGCCGAGGGCTTTGACAAAACGAGCGTAGACGGGATTCGCAGGATATATTAATCCTGTGAAGCGTGAGCGCATAGACAAACTGCTTGTCGAGCGAGGTCTCGCTGAGTCGCGCACGAAAGCCCAGGCGATGGTCATGGCGGGCGTCGTGCTTGTCGACGAGCAGCGCGTTGAAAAACCTTCCCACCAGTTTGAGCCAAACTCAGCAATTCGTATCAAGGGCGGCGACGATCCGACGAGTCGTTACGTTGGTCGCGGCGGTCTGAAGCTCGAGGCAGCACTGCGCGAGTTTCAGATCGACGTCGCAGGACTGGCGTGTCTCGACGTTGGCGCTTCGACCGGCGGGTTTACTGATTGTCTGCTGCAACATGGGGCTTCGAGAGTTGTGGCGCTGGACGTTGGTCACAATCAGATCGATTGGCGACTGCGAAACGATCCGCGGGTTGAGGTGCGTGAAGGCGTGAATGCGCGTTACCTGACGCCGGAAGATTTCCCGAGCAAGTTTGATCTGGCGGTGATGGATGTGTCGTTTATCTCTGCGACGAAGGTTTTGCCGGCCATCGTACGGTTACTCGTTGACGGAGGAGCGATCGTGACGCTAATCAAGCCGCAGTTTGAGGTTGGACGCGGTGAGGTTGGCGGCGGCGGTGTCGTTCGTGACGCCGCGAAGCGCGCGCGCGTTGTTGAAGAAGTGAACGACGCGGCACGCACGCTTGGCCTCGAAGTTGTGAATGTGATCGAGTCGCCGATCGCGGGCGCAGAAGGGAATATCGAATTCCTCGCACAGTATAAGCTTATGTGACTTTTGTGCTTTTTTGTGGCTTGAACTATCATCCCGCTGTTTTTAACACCCTCGTCAAACCATGTCGTCAATCAAGCGGATAGGAATAGTCCTTAAACCGCATCAACCTCAGGCACTGAAGACCATCTGCGAGCTGGTCGTGTGGCTTGCGGAGCGCGGCATCACGCTCGTCGGTGGTCCAGACCTCGAACGCGAGCGCATCGAACACGAGACCGGCTGCCCGGTCCCGCAGGTCGAGCACGACAATCTCGCCGCCGCCGTCGATCTCATGCTCGTCCTTGGCGGCGACGGCACCATGATCGCCACTGCGCGCATGATCGGCGATCAGGAAGTGCCCGTTCTCGGCGTCAACTATGGCGGACTCGGTTATCTCGCGGAGTTTCGCATTGAAGAGCTCTACAGCGCGCTCGAGTCGATCCTCGAGGCAAACTACCGTCTCGATCGACGCGTCATGCTTGCTGTCGAGCACAGTCGTGGCGACGATTCACCGAACACGTATCGCGTCCTGAACGACGTGGTCATCAACAAATCGGCACTCGCGCGCATCATCGAGATCGAAGCTTATCTCAACAGCCAGTTCGTCAACTCGTTTCGCGCCGACGGCCTGATCGTCTCAACGCCGACCGGCTCGACTGCTTACAATCTTTCCGCGGGGGGACCAGTTATCTTTCCGTCGATGAATGCCGTTGTGATAACTCCGATCTGCCCGTTTACGCTTTCGAATCGTCCGATCGTCGTGCCTGACGACGCGGAGATCGAGTTGTTACTGAAGACAGACAAGGAAGACGTAACGTTGACGCTCGACGGGCAGGTTGGTTTCCCGTTGGAGGTTGCGGACCACGTCAGAATTCGCAAGAGCCGCACGACGTTCAATCTCATTCAGCCAAGCAATCGAAATTACTTCGACGTTCTGCGCGACAAGTTGCGCTGGGGTCGTTAATCTCAACATACACATGCCTGAAAAAAGAGACAACCCAAACCTAATCGAGCGCGATGCGTTCGAACGTGAAGTAGGAACCGATCTTGACGAAGAGACGCCTGATAAGCCGAAGGGCATACCGCTTCACACGAGGATCCTGATTGGTCTCGCGCTCGGCGTGATCGCCGGGGTCTCGGTAAATGAAGCCCTTGGCGGCGATCATCCGAAAGTCGTTTGGATTGTCGACAACATCACGCAGCCGGTGGGCCAGCTATTCCTGCGCTTGCTGCTGATGATTGTAGTTCCGCTCGTGTTTTCTTCACTCGTGGTCGGCGTCGCAGGCATCGGCGACATTCGTAAGCTCGGGCGCGTCGGTCTCAAGTCGTTCGGCTATTGTCTCGTGATTTCTGCGATCTCAGCCGTGATCGGCATCACGCTCGCCAACACGATCAAGCCCGGCAAGCGCATCGATCCCAACACCGCCGCCGCCTTGCAGCAACGCTATGCGAACGACGCGTCGAAGAGTGTCGAAGCAGCCAAACAAGCAAGCAGCACGACGCCAAAGCCGTTGATGGCTTTCGTGGAAACGATCGTTCCGAAGAACCCGTTTTTTGCAGTCGCCGGCAAAGAAGACGCAAACATGCTGCACCTCATGTTCTTTGCGCTCATGCTCGGCATTGCGATCACGCTGATTCCGGAAAGTGTCACTGGTCCAGTGCTGCGTGTGCTCGAAGGTGTTTACGAGATCACGGCGAAGATCATCGAGATCATCATGAAGTTTGCGCCGTACGCCGTTGCGTGCCTGTTATTCAACAACACGGCGCGTTTCGGTCTGGACCTGCTGCAAGCGCTCGCGTGGTTTGTCGCGACGGTGCTGTTCGGCCTGGCCCTGCACATGTTCGGCGTCTACTCGATATCGGTTTATTTGCTGTCGCGCATCTCGCCGCTCGAATTTTTCCGCCGTATAAAGACGGTGATGTTGACTGCGTTTTCGACCTCGTCGTCGAATGCGACACTCCCGACCGCATTGCGAATTTCAGAACAAAACCTCGGCGTGCCACCGCAGATCAATAGTTTTGTTTTGACAGTCGGCGCGACTGCGAATCAAAACGGCACCGCGTTGTATGAAGGCGTGACGGTGTTGTTTCTGGCCCAGCTCGCGGGCGTGGATCTGTCGTTGGGCCAGCAGCTAATGGTGGTCTATCTCGCGATACTCGGCGGCATCGGCACGGCGGGTATCCCGTCGGGCTCGATTCCATTTATCATCGGCGTGCTCGTGACGATCGGTGTGAACCCGGCATTGATCGCGATTATCCTGGGCGTGGATCGAATACTCGACATGTGTCGCACGACGTTGAACGTTACCGGCGATATCACTGCTGCGACTTTCGTGGCGCGTTCTGAAGGCTACGAATTATTGAAGCCGCACGAGCCCGCTTTAGCCGCAGATTAGTAACAGCCGTGTCACAATCTACGCATACGGTTTGCATTAGAATTCTGCCTCACTCTCGGCATTGATGAGGTGATGGACGATGGTACTTCCGCTGTGGGACGACAATACTGACAGGCAAACGACGCCGATCGTCAACTACGCGATCATCGCGCTAAATATTTTTGTCTTTGTTGTCTTGCAGGGGCTTGGCAGTAACGACCAGTTCACCTATTCGTTCTCCACCGTACCGGCGGAGATTCTTCAAGGCCACGACATCGTCACACCGGCCCGCGTAGTCCAGTACATGGGTCAACGCTTGGTCATTCCCGGTCTCGGCCCGACGCCGGGTTCGGTTTACTTCACGTTATTCACGTCGATGTTTATGCACGGCGGCTTCATGCACCTTGCCGGCAACATGCTCTTCCTCTGGATCTTCGGCGACAACATCGAGGATCGTTTGGGCCACGTGAAGTATTTGATCTTCTACTTGCTATGCGGCGTGATTGCTTCGTTGGCCCACGTGTTTGCTACCGGTGTTTTCGCGACGAGTGACAGCGCGTTGCTGGTGCCGAGTCTGGGCGCTTCGGGCGCGATCTCGGGTGTGCTTGGCGGTTACATTCTTTTGCATCCGAAACGGCGCGTCACTGTGATCCTTTTCCGGTTTTTGACTGACGTACCGGCGTATGTCGCGATAGGGATCTGGTTTGCGTTCCAGTTGATCAGCGGGCTCGGCATGTTTGGTGGCGGATCGCAATCAGGTGGTGTTGCGTATGCGGCCCACGTCGGCGGCTTCCTTGCGGGATTGGTATTGATTAAGTTTTTTGATATGGGCGCGAGCCGCCGCACTCGCGAGTATTAGTAATAAAAAGATGAATCCAACGAACCAGCAATGTCTCGATATTCAATCGACGCCGCGAGCGGAGATGAATCTGTTTACGCTCGACACGTTCGCGTACGAGTTTCCCGGCAAAGAGATCAAGATCAATTTCGAGATCACCGAGTTTACAGCGATCTGCCCGTTTTCGGACTTTCCTGACTTTGCCACTATACGCATTGAATATGTTCCTAACGAGCGCTGTATTGAGTTGAAGAGTTTAAAGCTTTATATCAACTCATTTCGCAACATCAAGATCTTTCACGAACACGTCATCAACATCATTCTCGAAGACTTCGTCGCCGCCTGCGATCCGCTGCGCGTCGATCTCGAAGGCGATTTCCACGTGCGCGGCAACATCAAGACCATAGTGAGAGCGAGCTATACACATCCACAGATTACACAGAAGAACAATCTGTGAAATCTGCGGATGAAAAATTGCTTCCCGGTTTGTGGCGGCGTTATCGCGGGTTGCCGCGCAACGTGTTTACGATCGGCCTGGTGAGCCTGCTCAACGATGCGTCGAGCGAGATCATCTACCCGCTGCTGCCGATCTTTCTCGCGAGCAGTTTAGGCGCCTCGGCGAGGGCGATCGGCACGATTGAAGGACTCGCCGAGTCGATCTCGAGCCTGCTAAAACTCTTCGCCGGTTATCTCAGCGATCGTTTAGCGAAACGAAAGTTTCTGGTCGTCTTCGGCTATTCAGTTGCATCGATTGCACGGCCGCTGCTTGCGTTCGCGCAAACGTGGACTCAGGTGCTCGCGATCCGACTCACGGATCGCGTCGGCAAGGGAATCAGAACTGCGCCACGTGATGCGATGATCGCCGACACGGTTCGTGTCGAACAGCGCGGCATTGCGTTTGGGTTTCATCGCGCGATGGACCACGCGGGCGCAGTTGTCGGCCCGCTTGGTGGTTACCTGCTCGTCATACTCTTCGTTGCTAACGCCAAATCGCCGACTATAAGTGAGTTTTCGAAGATTTTTCTGGCTGCGTCAATCCCGGCGCTGATCGCTGTGCTGGTCGCGATATTCTTTATGCGCGAGTCGCTGCCACAGCCATCGCACGAATCTGAGATAAAGAATCTTTCGTTGCGCGGCTTTGATAGCAACTTCAAGCGCTTTCTACTCGTGCTCGCGCTCTTCACGCTTTCCAATTCATCGGACAGTTTTCTTATTCTGCGAGCGATGGATTCGGGCGTGTCAGTCGCAGTGATCCCGTTATTATGGGCGGCGCATCATGGCATGAAAGTGTTGAGCTCGTTGTTCGGCGGCGACCTCTCGGATCGTCTCGGACGCAAGCGATTGATCGTTGCGGGATGGATTTTGTATGCTGCAGTTTACGCGGGGTTTGCGGCAGCTACCAATCAGGCCTCACTCTGGGTCCTGTTCCTCGTTTACGGCATCTACTTCGGTCTCGCAGAAGGCGCTGAGAAGGCGCTCGTGGCAGATTTGGTGCGGCCCGAGCAACGCGGAACGGCGTACGGCTTGTACAATCTCGCATTCGGAATAACGGTTTTTCCGGCATCGCTTCTGATGGGTATGATTTGGGACTGGAAGGGACCGGCAGTGGCGTTTCTCGTCAGCGCGTTCATAGGCGCAACGGCTGCGCTACTGCTGCTGATTTTAGTCAGGCCACACCGCACAGAACCGAGCGCGGTAGCGCCGGGTCGAGGTTAATCAACGGGCTCGCACTTGGAAGTTGACCCGGCGCTACCGCGCTCGGTTCTGTGCGCTGTTAAGGATAGAGAGGACTATGGAATGAGACGCCGAGTGTTGACGCCACATCCGGGCTTGGCAACAGGAATCGGTTACTACCTCAGCGGCATGGAGGAAGTGCGCGCACAGGTCGTCGCGGCGGTGAAAACCATTCCCGACAATTTGATCGGCAAGCCTGCGTTTCTCGGCGCGCACTCGATCGGCGGCCTCGTGCTGCACATCGGCGAAGCGGAGTGGTTCTGGATGCAGATGGTCGTCAGCGGCCACAAGCTCACCGAGGAAGACAAGCAGGCTGCGTACTGGGACGTGCTCGACGACATCGACGGCGTAGCGCGCCACCGTTACACGACGGAGTTTTGTCTGAAAGAGATCGATCTCATTCGCAACCAAACGCGCGACGTGCTCTTCTCATACAACGACAAGGATCTCGAGCGCATCATCAGCTTCGAAAGAAATGGTGAGACGACGGAATACAACCTGCGCTGGATCCTGCACCGTTTGATCGATCACGAAGCCCAGCACAAAGGGCAGATTTTCATGTTGAAGCGACTGATGGCTCTATAGTGAATTACGAGTTAATTAAAACCTCCGATGAGCTTCGGAAAGCAATCGAAATACTCGCAACGCAACCGGTGGTCGGTCTCGACACCGAAACCACCAACCTCGACCCGTACACCTCTCGCTTACGACTGATCCAGCTCGCCACCACCGATCGCGTCTACATCGTCGACTTCGATCACTTCGCAAACGGCGACGCGAACGAAGCACTCGCGCCACTGCGCCGTCTGCTCGAAGCGCCGCGCCCGATCAAAATCGCGCACAACGCAAAATTCGACGCCAAGTTTATCAAGCACAACCTCGGGGTCGATCTCGGCGGACTATTCGACACGCTGCTTGCGAGCCAGATCGTCGGCGCGGGTGACATCGAAGAGCGCCACGGTCTCGAAACGGTCGCAAGCCGCTATTTAAATGAAGCGGTCGACAAGTCAGAGCGCTTGAGCAACTGGAACTTCGAGTTGTCGGAAGCTCAGCTCGAATATGCCGCGCGCGACGCCGCGGTCCTGCTGCCGTTGCGTGAGAAGCTGATCGATCGTTTGAAATCTGAGTCGCTCGTGAAAGTCGCGCAGCTCGAGTTTGAGTGTGTGATGCCGGTTGTCGATATCGAGCTCGCGGGCTTTTACATGCACAAAGAGCGCTGGCTCGAGCAGTTGAGCATCGTCGAAAAGAAGAGAGTCGAGCTTGCGGAGCAATTGCAGCAAGTGCTGGCGGAAGAGTCGTCGCAAGGATCTCTTTTTGGTGGCCCACAGCGTGAGGACATCAATCTCGATTCGCAGCAGCAGTTGACGAAAGCGCTAACTCGTCTCGGCATTCCCGTTCCCGCTTCGACGCGCAACTGGGTGATGCAGCCGCTCGCAGTTGAGTATCCGATCATCGGTACGCTCCTCGAATATCGCACCGTGCAGAAGGCGCTCACCAGTTACGGGGAAAACATGATTGAGATGATCAATCGCGTGACGGGGCGTCTGCACGCGGATTTCCGGCAGATAGGCGCGCCGACCGGCCGCTTCGCTTGTACGAACCCGAATATTCAGCAGGTGCCGCACTCGGTCGAGTACCGCCGTTGTTTCAGCGGTTATCCCGACGGAAGAAAGCTGATCATTGCTGACTATTCGCAGATCGAGTTGCGGATTCTGGCGGAGTTTTCCGGCGATCGCGGTTTTATCGAGGCTTTCAACTCCGGCGCGGACCTGCATCGCGTGACGGCGGCGCAGGTCTTCAACGCTACGCTCGATCAAGTCACGAAAGAGCAACGTGATTTTGCGAAGCGATTGAACTTCGGTGTGGTTTACGGCATCGGCGCGCAGCGCTTTGCGTTGATGACGGGACTGAGCGTGCCCGATGCGGAGAATGTTTTGCGCCGCTACTTCGCAACCTATCGTCAACTGGATACATATCTACGCGACGCAGCAAACAGAGCCGTGAGCGAGCGACAGGCGCGCACCGCTTCCGGCCGTCTCGTGCGCTTTCGTTACGATGAAAACGACCGCCAACAAATCTCGATGACGCAGCGCAACGGCAAGAACACGCCAATCCAGGGGACGAGCGCCGACATTCTCAAACGTGCTCTAAAACTCCTGCGCGATGAGTTACGCGAAACAAATGCAAAGGTCGTCAACATCATTCACGACGAGATCGTCGTCGAATGCGACGCTGACGAAGCGCAGGATATTGCCGAGAAGGTTGAAAGAGTGATGCGTGTCGCTGGTGAGGAGTATGTAAAGACTGTCCCCGTAAAAGTCGAAACAGAAATTGCGGATGAGTGGCTTAAGTAGTTTTAGACAGGATTACAGAATTTACAGAATTAACAGGATAAATCTTGTCAATTCTGTAAATCCTGTAATCCTGTCTAACGTTTATCTCTCCAAAATATGTACACGGGAATTCCAGTAGCCACTAACAAATATCCAATCCCCGACGTCGACGGCGCGAGTATCGCCAAATCAATAATAAACAGCCCCGCAATCACGATGTAAAGCAACGGCACGAACGGATACCCAACCGTCCGGTACGGCCGCTCAATCTCCGGCGCCTTCCGCCGCATCACGATCACCGCCCCAACCATCAACACATAAAAGATCAGATCCGCTGAGACGATGTATTCGAGCAATTGCGTGTAGACATTCCCGAACGTGTACGAGCCCGTCTGTTGATTTACCGTCACCGTCCGCGGCAACACGAGGAACGACGCCCACAATCCCTGCGCGATCAACGCCACCGCCGGCACGTGAAACTCATTCACGCTATCAACCCTCTTGAAAAACAACCCATCACGCGCCATCGCGTAATAAACACGCGCGCCGGCGAGTATCAGCCCGTTATTACAACCAAACGTCGAGACCATGATCGCGAGCGCCATGATCACCGTCCCGCGTGGCCCAAGCACCGCCTGCATTACCGCCGTCGCGACGCGATTCTGCGGCGCATTCTGAATTCCGGCGAGCGGCAGCGTCACCACGTAAGCCAGGTTCGCGAGCAGGTAAAACGTCACCACGAGCCCGCATCCAAGCAACAACGCGCGCGGCAAATTCTTCCCCGGATCGCGCACTTCACCCGCCGTGAACGTCACATTGTTCCACGCAGACTGCGCAAAGAGCGGCCCAACCATCGCCCGGCCCAGCATCATCAGCAACGCCAACACCAGCAACCCTTCGCCCACGGGCTCGAACCACACCTGCGACGCCGAAGGCTTCCAGCCGTTCTGCCACGGCGCCCACCACGACGACGTGAACGCAGCGCTGCCGTGGTTCCAGCCAACAATCAATCCGATCAAAATCAGTCCGAGCAGCGCGGCAGTCTTCGTAAACGTGAACGTGTTCTGGATGAGCTTTCCGGTTTGCAGCCCGCGCGTGTTGATAAACGTGAGGAAGAGAATCATCACGACCGCCAGTAATTGCTGGCTCGACAAACTCAGCGCGTAACCATTGAATGAGAGCCCACTAATCGTAAACGGATGCAGCAACACGACCGGCGAGATCAGGTATCGATCTCCGGCAATGCGATCGGTGAGTGCCCCCGTGAAGTTTGCAAACGCGACCGCGACAGCCGCGATCGTCCCTGTCTGAATAATCAGAAACAGGCCCCATCCAAACAGAAACCCGATCGATGGCCCGTAAGCCTCGCGCAGGAAAACGTACTGGCCGCCCGCGCGTGGCCACATTGCCGCCAGCTCGGCGCAACAGAGCGCGCCCGTGATCGTGAGCACGCCCGCGAGCGCCCAAGCCACGAGCAACCAGCCCGGCGAGCCGACGAGCCGCGACGATTCAGCAGAAGTGATGAAAATTCCCGATCCGATCATCGAGCCCACGACGATCATCGTGGCGTCGAGCAGGCTCAGTCCGCGGACGAGTTTTGGGGCGGATTCATTGGCCATCAGGTCCGACGTATAGTGCCACAGAAAGCCGTGGATGAATACGGATTCCTATCTATGTTATCTTCCGTTTCGGAGTTTTCGCCGACCATATGAAAAACGACCTAATATCTTTAATAACCAACAAACAAGCGCACATCGGCGTCATCGGCCTGGGCTACGTCGGCCTGCCGCTGCTCGTCGAGTTCACTTCCAGGGGATTTCACGGCACCGGCTTTGAAGTCGACGAGGCCAAGGCGCAACAGATCAACGCCGGCACTTCTTACATCGGCGACGTGTCGTCGCGCAAAGTGAAGGAAGTGGTCGACGCGGGGCGACTGCGAGCCACTACGGATTTCAGTCACCTCAGCAAGTGCGACGCGATCATCATCTGCGTGCCGACGCCACTGCGCAAAACCAAGGAGCCGGACGTCTCCTACATCCTCGCCGCCGCCGGACAAATCGCGGAGCGCCTGCGTCGCGGTCATCTGATCATCCTCGAATCGACGACTTATCCCGGCACGACGGACGAAGTGTTGTTGCCGATGTTCGAAGAGAAGGGAATGAAGCTCGACGAAGATTTTCTGCTTGCGTTCTCGCCGGAGCGCGTCGACCCGGGTAATCCGCAGTTTCAGACGCACAACATTCCAAAGGTCGTCGGCGGCGTGACTGATGACTCGACCGCCGTTGCGGCGCATCTCTATTCACAGATCGTGAATGACGTGCATGCGGTTAGCTCGGCGCGTGTCGCCGAAGCCGCGAAGCTTCTCGAAAACACGTTTCGAGCGGTCAATATCGGCATGGCGAATGAGATGGCGCGACTCTGTTACGCGCTCAACATCGATACGTGGGAAGTGATTCGTGCGGCGGCGACGAAGCCGTTCGGCTTCATGCCGTTTTACCCGGGACCGGGCATCGGCGGTCACTGCATTCCGCTCGATCCGCACTATCTCTTGTGGAAGGCGCGGCAGCACGGTTTTGATTCCCGCTTCATCAGTCTTGCGGAAGAGGTCAACTCGCGCATGCCCGAGCACGTGGTCCAGCTCGTTTCCGATGGACTCAACGACGAGCGCAAGGCGGTGAAGGGCTCGAACGTGTTGCTGCTCGGCGTCGCGTATAAGAAAGACATCGACGACGTGCGCGAGAGTCCTGCGCTCTCGATCATCGATCGATTGCGTGCGAAGGGCGCGAACGTGCGTTACCACGATCCGTTTGTGGAAGGGCTGCGCTTCGACGACGCACACACGGACTCGAGCGGCGAGCCACTCAGCTCCGTGTCGCTGACAAACGATGAGCTGCAATCTGCTGACTGCGTGATCATCGTCACCGATCACAGCGACATCGACTACAAGCGCATCTGCTCCATCGTGCCGCTCATCGTCGACACACGCAACGCGCTGAACGGCGACATCAGGCGCGAAAGCAGCGCCCGGATCATTCGGCTCTGATCTAATGTTGAAAGTCATCAACGTCGTCGGTGCGCGGCCCAACTTCATGAAAGTGGCGCCAATCGTGGCCGCGATGAAAAAGCGTCCCGAAACCTTCCTGCCGCTCGTCGTTCACACCGGACAACACTACGACGCAGCGATGTCTGACTCGTTCTTTCGCGATCTGGATCTGCCGAACCCTGATACTCATCTCGACGTCGGCTCCGGCTCACACGCAGCGCAGACGGCTGCGGTGATGGAGCGCTTCGAGCCGGTGGTGCTCCAGGAAAAACCTGACTGGGTACTCGTCGTCGGCGATGTGAACTCGACGATCGCCTGCGCCCTCGTGTGTGTGAAACTCGGAATAAAAGTGGCGCACGTCGAAGCCGGGCTGCGCAGCCGCGATCGCACGATGCCGGAAGAGATCAATCGCCTGCTGACCGATCAGATTGCCGACTTGCTTTTCACGCCGTCGCAGGACGCGGATGAGAATCTGATCGCTGAAGGGATTCCGAAGGAGCGGATCTGTTTCGTGGGAAACGTCATGATCGACTCGCTGCAAAAGAACCTTGCAGTCGCGCGCGCGTTGCCGACCCACGAACAGTTAGGCATCGACGGCGATTACGCTTTGCTCACGCTGCATCGTCCGTCGAATGTCGATGGGCGTGATTCATTCGAGGGAATCCTCGCGGCGCTCGAAGTCATCGCAGCGAAGTTGCCGATCATCTTTCCAGTTCACCCGCGCACGAAAAAGACAATAGCGGAGTTGGGGTTGAGCAACCATGTGGATGCTATAAAAAATCTGCGACTGACCGAGCCGCTCGGTTATCTCGACTTTCTCAATCTCTCGAGCCGTGCGCGGCTCGTGCTGACAGACTCCGGTGGCATTCAGGAAGAAACGACTGCCCTCGGTATTCCGTGTCTCACGTTGCGCGAAAACACCGAACGCCCGATCACGGTCGAGATGGGAACGAACGTCATCGTTGGCACTGACACCTCGAAGATCATCGCCGCCGCAAACGCCACGCTGAATGGCGCCGCAAAGAAGCCTGTTGCACGGCCGCCGCTCTGGGACGGCCACACGTCCGAGCGCATCCTCGACGCGCTCGAACACTCCCGCTGATGCCTGTTCTGAATAAAATCAAACGCGCGCTTCGTGGTGAAGTAAAACTCACGACTGCGGCCCGCGAAGCACTGCGACGGAGCCGTGTTTCGCTACAGCAGCGAAAGGAACGCGCCAGGCTCGACGAGATTGAGCCGTTAGCCCTGACGCCAGCTTTCGCACGCATGAGCGCTGATGAGCTGTCCGAATATTTCCGAGGACCGCGTGAGGCCAAGTTTTTCGATCACTCCTGGCCCTTGCAGGGGTTTGACGAACGATCTTTCGGGAGAGAGATCCAGTGGCGACGCGATCCACTATCGAATTATGTTTGGCCGCTCGATTACCACCGCGACATCAAGCTCATGCGCACGGATGGCTCGGATATTCGTGTGCTCTGGGAATTGAACCGGCTCGGATATTTTCTCCCGCTCGCATGCGCTTACGCGTCAACCCGCGATGAGCGCTACAGTGCGGAATTCTTTGCCCAACTCCGAAGCTGGCACGTCCAGAATCCGTATGGTCGTGGTCCAAACTGGACTTGTGCTATGGAAGTTGCACTGCGCGCTATAAATCTGCTGGCGGCTTTTGAATTTTTCCGCTACTCGCCGCAAATGCCTGTGACGTTCTTCCTGCAACTACTCCAGCAGCACGGTAACTACATACAACGCAACCTCGAATTCTCTTACATCGCGACCAGTAATCACTATCTTTCGGATGTGGTAGGACTGCTCTGGTTGGGTCTGTTGCTTCCGGAGCTTCGCGACGCTGCGGAGTGGCGCGACTTCGGCTTGGACCAAATGCTACGTGAGATGGATAAACAGGTGCTGGCTGATGGCGCGGACTTTGAAGCCTCGACAGGCTATCACCGCTTCGTTACGGAGCTCTTCCTTTACTCGTTCTCACTTTGCCGGGCCAACAACGTCGCGATAAAGCCGCGATACTGGTCCAGGCTTCAGCAAATGCTCGGCTACATTCGTGCTTATTTGCGACCCGACGGATTTGCGCCGTTGATAGGTGATACTGACAGCGGACAGGTTTTGCCTTTTGTGCGCCGGCGCGCTGATGACCACGCTTATCTTTTGGACATTCTGAAACTCGAGACTCAGCCGGTCACTTCGCAAGCATTTCCACATGCGGGAACTTACATCATGCGCGACGGGGATCTTTATCTCTGCTTCAGCGCGAGTGACGCTGGGATCAACGGTCGTGGCTCGCACGGGCACAACGATGTGTTGAGTATCGAAGTCTCGGCGGGTGGGCGCGCGATCATCGTCGATCCGGGAACGTACGTCTATTCTGCGGATCTGGCGAAGCGGCATGAGTTTCGATCGACTGCGTATCATTCGACAGTGCAGATCGATGGACTCGAACAGAACACGATCCGTGTCGATACTCCTTTTGTGATCGGCAATGAAGCGAAGCCGCGTGTATTGGAGTGGAAGACGAGTGATGATTTTGACAAGGTGGTTGCGGAACATTATGGATACCCGGTGACGCATCGACGCACGGTTACATTCGACAAGCGCGCGCGTGTGTGGGTTATCGATGATGAGTTCTTCGGCGACGGTGAACATGTTTACGAAGCGAGGTTTCATTTCGCACCGGGGTTGGATGTGCGTGTGAATGGCGCGAGTGTGGAAGCCGGTGGCTTAGTTGTGGCTTTGTTGGGTTCGGAGGTTGAACCGGTGCTGGAGAATCAGCCCGTGTCGCGTGACTATGGGCAGATGAATAATGCTATTTCGGCTTGCTGGAGAATTGAGGGACGGGTAAGCAAGCTTAGTTGGAAGGTATGCTTTACAGGATTACAGGATTTACAAGATTAACAGGATATGTGTGGTATTTGCGGAGTTTGGGAATACGGCGCGAGTGAGGGTTCGGTTGAATCCTCGCTGCTGGCGCGTATGCGCGATGAGATGACTCATCGTGGCCCGGACGACGCAGGCGATCTGATCTTTGACGATCATCGCGGCGGCTTCGGCTTTCGTCGTCTCTCGATCATCGATCTCTCACCCGCCGGTCACCAGCCGATGCACGGCTGCGACAAACGCACGTGGCTCGTCTTCAACGGCGAGATTTACAACCACGCACTCATCCGCGCCGATCTCGAAAGACGCGGGCACAAGTATTCATCACGCACCGACTCGGAAACGATTCTGCACCTCTATGAAGAGCGCGGTCTCGATTTCATTCACGAGATCGAAGGCGATTACGGCATCGCCATTTGGGACGCAAACAAAGACCGCCTCGTGCTTGTGCGCGATCGCATCGGCGTCAAGCCGCTTTACTTCTATCACAAAGACGGCCGCTTCATCTTTGCGTCGGAGATCAAGGCGATCCTGCAACATCCCGCGGTCACGCCCGACATCGACGAGCAGTCGCTCTATCACTACCTGACGTTTCTGACGACGCCCGCGCCCACGACGCTCTTTCGCGACATTCACAAACTGCCTGCTGGTCACGTCTTGACGTTGACACGCGACGGTACGCTCAACATTCAACAATACTGGGATGCGCTTCCTCCGAAGCGAAACAACCCAGGCACTGAAGAGGAGCAACGCGCCGAGATACTGCGCTTGCTGCGCGAGTCGATCCGGAAGCGAATGATGTCAGACGTGCCGTTCGGCGTGTTTCTATCGGGCGGCGTCGATTCGTCTGCGAATGTTGCGCTGATGTCGGAGCAGATGTCGCGTCCGGTTGAGACGTTCACGGTCGGTTTCAGTGATGCTGAGTATCTCAACGAGCTCGAGCCCGCGCGCCGCATCGCGAAACAGTTTGCGACGAACCATCACGAGGTAATCATCTCCGAGAAAGAGATGCAGGAATTTCTGCCGGACATGGTCTTTCACCAGGACGAGCCGATTGCCGATCCGGTTTGCGTGCCGCTGTATTACGTTTCAAAGCTCGCGCGCGACTCGGGAACGATCGTGGTCCAGGTTGGTGAAGGCTCCGATGAGATCTTCAGTGGTTATGAGAACTACGTGCGTCATCTTCGCATTTACGAAAACTTCTGGCGACATGCCGAAGCGTTGCCGCTCTCTCTGCGACGCGCGATCTCCAATCTTTCGCGTCCGGCGCTCGAAGCCACTGGTCGAAAACGTGCGGCGATCGAGTTGATACGGCGGCTGGGTGCGGATGAGCCGTTGTTCTGGGGCGGCGTAGTGGTTTACGACGAGACGTTCAAGCCGCGCGTGTTATCGCAGCAGGTGCGCGAGCGTTTGAATGGTCTTTCCTCGCTGCATGTAATCGAGAAGTACTTGAAGCACATCGAGCAGGAGCGGCCGAACGCGGATTTTCTCGCGCGCATGACATATCTCGAGTTGAAGCTGCGACTGCCGGAGTTGTTATTGATGCGCGTTGATAAGATCACGATGGCGACGAGTGTCGAGGCGCGTGTGCCGTTTCTCGATCACCATCTGGTTGAGTATGCGCTCGGGCTCGCGCGTACGTTGAAGGTCGAGGGGACGAGTGGGAAGCATATCTTGAAGCGCTCGCTCGAGGAGATCCTGCCGCGTGATCTGTTGTACGAGCGGAAGCGCGGATTTGGCGCGCCGGTGCGTGAGTGGTTCCGTGAGGGATTAGGTGGATGGTTTGACGACCACTTGATTAACTCGTCGATGCGGAGAAGAGATTTACTCGATTATGGGTTTGTGAGCCGGATGTTGGAAGAGCATCGTGCGAAGACGCGCGACTGGGGATTTCATCTGTGGGCGTTGCTGAATTTGAGCTTATGGTATGAAAGGTGGATCGACAGACAGTGACAGGATTGATCTTGTTAATCCTGAAAAATCTTGTAAATCCTGTCAATGACTTATGCCGACCTTCACATCGCAGATTGGATGGACGTTCGCGACGCGCCTGTTGATGATCTTCAACAGCGTAGTTGCGGGGATCATCGTCGCGTGGTGGCTGGGCGCGGAAGGTGTGGGCCAACTCGCGGTGATCAATGTAGCTGTGGCGACTGTCGTTCAGATCGGCAGCTTTGGTCTTCCCTCATCAAACACGTATTTCATCGCCCAGGACCAATCGCACTTCCGCGCCGCCGCCATCAATTCGCTGATCTTCGCACTCGGTATCGGCGCGGTGCTTGCCCTCGCACTCATGGCCATCGCCTCCATTAAACCCGACTGGTTCGGCTTTGTTTCCCCTCAACTGGTCCGTATCGCAGCCGTCTCGATCCCGTTTCAACTAATCACATTAATCGGCCTGAACATCCTGCTCGCGGTTGGAAAAATACGCGAGTTCAACCTGCTCGACCTCGCCGGTCAATCATTCGTACTCATCAACGCCGCGCTGGTCTTGTTACTCCTCAAACGCGGCCTCGAAACGCTCGTCACTTTCAACACGCTTGCCAGCATTCTCGTCGCGATTGTGATCGCGTTGCTGCTGGTGATCTCGGCAAAGTCGCTCACCGAGTCGAAATGGCGCGCCGACATTGCACTCCTGCGACGCATGATCGTTTACGGTTTGAAGTTTCACATTTCGATCCTCGCGGGCGCCATCATCATTCGCGCGGATCTGCTGGTCGTAAATCACTTTCGCGGCGCGTCTGAAGCCGGAGTCTACAGCGTCGCTTCACAGTTTGCGTTGTTACTAATGTTGCTGCCTGGCGTGATCGCGACGCTGCTATTTCCACGTGTGACGAGTGAACAGGACGCGCGTGGTGAAACGACGTGCCTCGTGAGTCGCTACACGACGCTCATCATGTTTGCCTGTTGCCTCGGCGCGGTACCGTTCAGTTTCCTGTTGCCCTTCATTTACGGCCCGGCGTTTGCTGACTCGACGAAGCTGCTTCTAATCCTCTTGCCAGGTGTTTATCTGATCGGACTGGAATCAGTGTTGGTCCAGCACTTCAACGCGCTCGGTCTGCCGCGTGCGATCCCGATTTACTGGCTCGTCACTTTGATACTTAATCTCGTGCTCGTCTTCGCACTCGTGCCGCGTTACGGCGCGCAGGGCGCTGCGATCGCGTCGTCGATTAGCTATGCGATGATCTTCGCGCTCGTCGCGCTTCACTTTCACACCAGCACCGGACGATCGTTTGCCGAATTGTTTGTGCTCGGGAGCCTGCGCGGATGAGAGTCGTCCTCCTCGCACTCAGCGGCGACCTCGACCGCTGGCGCGACAAACTACTCGCAATCTATCCCGACAGCTCCATCGATCTGATCTCACGCGCCGAGTTCGAAAAAGGCAGCCACATCGCGCGCCTGAGATCGTTGCGCGCGCTGAGCCCGGACGTGCTCGCGATCGCTACTGAACGACTTCCATGGCAACGCGGCCAGAACCTTTTCATGGTCTTCGGAGCGCTCGCAGGCGCACGCGAAGTGTTGATGCTCGACGCGCACGGCGAGATGATTCGCAAGTCGCGCTCGAACGTTTTACTTGGCGCACCGGCAAGATTAAGCCGCGAGACGATTACAGGCGCCAGCGACATCGCCCGCTCGCGTCGTGAATTGCAGCAACTCGAAGAAACGACGCTGCGATTCGCAGATATGCCGCGCAAGATCACGCCGCGACCGCGCGTGCGTGCTGTGTATCTGCGCTCGACGCCCGGGCCGGGCACACAGGCGGGCGGCGCTGCGAGTCACATCAAAGGCGTGGTGGAAGGCCTCGAGGCGCTCGGCGTCGAAGTGCAGATCATCAGCAACGATCTCATCGCCGGCATGAACGCCGCAGACGATCGCTTTACCGTGATCCCGCCGCAACCCGGCGGCGGCACGCGCGCGCTTTTCGACATTCATAACAACCTCGTCTTTACGCGCGGCGCGGCGCCGTTGATCGAGCAGGCCGATCCCGATTTCATTTATCAGCGATACGCGCGATTTAGCTGGGCCGGTGTGGTCGCAGCGAACCGCACGAAGCGGCCGCTGTTTCTGGAGTACAACGGCTCGGAAGTTTGGGTGGGCCGGTATTGGGATCGCGTCGGGCGCCTCGAATTGCTGGAGCGATACGAGCGATTGAACCTTGACGCTGCGGCGCGTATTTTTGTCGTCTCTGATGTTGAACGCCGGAACCTGGAGGCGCGTGGTGTGGCGGCGGGGAAGATCGTTGTCAATCCGAATGGTGTTGATGTCGAGCGGTTTCGGCCGGGTGTTGGTGGCGTCGAGGTGCGGCATGAGCTCGGAATTCGAGATGATGAGGTCGTTGCAGGTTTTGTCGGGACGTTTGGACCGTGGCATGGTGTTGAGAAACTTGCGGAAGCGATCAAGTTAATTCCAGCGGGCAGGTTTTTGTTGGTAGGAAGTGGGAGCTTGCAGGTTGAAGTTGCGAAGCGACTCGAGGCTGAGGTTGCAAGCGGGAGAGTGATCTTCACGGGCGCGGTGGGCCACGAGCGTGTGCCGAGTTTGCTTGATGCTTGCGACTTACTCGTCGCGCCGCATGTGCCGCTCGCGGATGGCAGTGAGTTCTTTGGATCGCCGACGAAGATTTTTGAGTACATGGCGATGGGAAAAGGGATCGTGGCGAGCCGGTTGGGTCAGATTGGCGAAGTGCTTGTTGATGGTGAGACGGCGTTGCTGGTTGAGCCGGGGAATGTTAAGGAGTTGAGAGCGGCGATAGTGAAGATGATTGAAGATAAGGGATTGAGGGAGGCGTTGGGGATTAGGGCGCGTGAGATGGCTGAGGAGGAATATACGTGGACGCATAATGCTCAGCGCGTCCTTGACGCATATAAGTCGTTAACAGGATTACAGGATTAACAAGATTGGCAGGATTGGTGGAGGAAAAACTCAGGGCGCGTGAGCAGTGGGGGCAGGATCCGTGTGGCGCCGTATACGATCGCGAGCACGAGCTGGGGACGCGCGAGTTTTTCGATGAGGTCGAGCGCTATCGTTACAAAGAGTACGCGCCGTGGATGCCGCGCGTTATGGAGTTTGAGAAGTTTCGCGGCGCGCGTTTGCTCGAAGTTGGCTGTGGGATGGGAACCGACCTGTTGCAGTTTGCGCGTGGTGGAGCGTATTGCACGGGCGTCGATCTGACGCCGCGCTCGATCGAGATCACGAGGCATCGATTCAAACTCTATGGTGCTGATGGCAACTTCATGATCTCCGATGGTGAGCGCTTGCCGTTTCGATCTGAGAGCTTCGACGTGGTCTACTCGAACGGCGTACTTCATCACACGCCCGATACCGCAGGATCGATACGCGAAGTGCATCGCGTACTGCGGCCGGGTGGGACAGCGAAAGTGATGCTCTATCATCGCAACTCCTTGAACTACTGGCTCGAAATCGTTCTGCGGCGTGGCGTGCTGGGGCTTGAGTTTCTGCGCGGCCGATCGGCGGAGGATATCATGAGCCGCGTCATCGAGTTCAGCGATAGCAACGCTCGGCCGCTGGTTAAAGTCTATAGCCGCAAAGAAGTGCGTGGGCTGTTTGGGATGTTCACGGATGTGCGAGTTGATGTCGAGCAGTTGATGCGTAGTGAGCTCAGGTTTCTTTCACCACTCGTCTCACATTCGATGTTTGATCGAATGTGCAAGAGCGTCGGCTGGAACGTGATCATAACGGCGAAGAAGTAAAGGGTTTGCGGATTAATCGAAAACAGCTCCCGGTACTCTTTACGTTGCTGCTCATCGCGATTAGCGTGCGTGTCCTCTCGCTGCAATTCATGCGCGCGCATCTCAACGATCCCGGGTGGTTTCAAGTCGGGTCATATGCAAAGTTTGACCGGCAGGCGCGCGACATCCTCGATGGACGCCAGAAACTTTTCTGGATCGACGATGCAACCCGCACTGACCTGGCCCAGTATCCACCGGCATTCCCAGCTCTCGTTGCGCTGATCTACAAAGTAACAGGCAGCTATTCCGCATACTCAGTCCAACTAGTGATCTGGTTTGCAGATTTAGTTCTCTCGTTCTTGCTGATCGCCGGAATCACTTTGACTGTGTTTGGCCCGCGTGCGGCTATCGTGAGCGCTTTTGTCGTCGCGCTCTCGCCGTTGTTTGCGATGTACGCCGCGTATCCCTCGGCAGACGTGCCCACGACGTGGTTCGTGCTCGGCGGCAACTGGTTGCTGCTACTTGCCGCACAGCGCAAAAGTGTTTGGCTCGCGCTCGCATCTGGCGTGGCGCTCGGCATCGCGTGCTGGTTGCGTGTGAACCCGTTGTACCTGTGTGTCGCCTGGGCGGTGGCGTTACTCATCGTGAAAGACACATGGTCGTTGCGATTGAAAATGGCCGCGGCAGTTTTAGCGGGAACCGTAATCTTGATCGCGCCGATTGTCATACGCAACTACATCGTCTTCCCAGACTTCACCCCGACTGGCGGAACGATCGGCGCAAATCTCTGGGAAGGACTCGGCGAAACAGAGCTCGGACAGCAAAACGGATTCATTTTCGGCGACGATAAGATGACAGACGTCGAGCGCAAGCGCGCCGGCTGGCCCGCAGACATGCGCGCCGAGGTGCAGTGGCCTGACGGCATCCGACGCGATCGCGAGCGCACGAGCGAGTCGCTCGCATTCATCAGGCAACATCCGGTCTGGTATGCAGGTGTGATGCTCGGTCGCATGTGGGGCATGTTGAAAGTCGCAGGCGATCCAGTGCCGTACACTGGCATCAGCGGCATCAACGTCACGAGCAAAAAATGTCTGCCAGAGCACTGGCAAGGCGGGTTGCTCGCGACGGCTGTGAACGTGCTGGGAATGATTCAGAGCGTCGCGCGATACCTGTTTCTACCGTTCGCTGCGTTTGGGATCTACGCCGGCTTCAGAAGCGATTGGCGGCTCAGTTGTTTGCTGCTGGTCACGGTGCTTTACTATCTGGTTCCGGGCACCGCTGCCCATACCGAGATCCGTTATGTTTTACCCATGCACGGCATACTTATCGTTTTCGCATCCGTGGGCGTCGTTCATTTCATCCGTAAGATTCGTGGCTGAAACAACAACAAACATTCCGCGCGAGATGATGGAGCACACGTATCCGATTCTGTTCCGCGTGGAGCAGTCGCACTGGTGGCACATCGGACGGCGCAAGATCATCGCGAGCTTCGTAGAAGACATTTGCCGCCGCGTCACCGATCGTCGACCGCGCATACTCGACGTGGGTTGCGGCACCGGCGCGAATCTTTTAATGCTTTCGAAGTTTGGCGACGCGGAGGGCGTCGACGTTTCGGAAGATGCGCTTGCGTTCTGTCGCGAACGTGGGCTCGAGAACGTGAAGCTCGGCGCGGCTGAACAGCTTCCATACGACGATGGCACGTTCGATCTCGTGACGGCGTTGGACGTGGTCGAGCACCTGGATGACGATCTCGCCGGACTGCGTGAGATGCGACGTGTGTTGCGGCCCGGCGGGCGCGTGCTGTTGTTTGTGCCGACGTTCATGTTTTTGTGGGGCTTGCAGGATGATGTGAGCCATCATCGCCGGCGTTATCGTATGCCCGAGCTCGGGCGAGTGTTGGAGCAAGCCGGGTTCGAGGTCGAACGCTCGACTTACGCGAACATCACGTTCTTCATGCCGATACTCGCGATGCGAAAGTTGATGCGGCTGACGGGAATCAAAGCCGAGAGCGAGAACAATATAAACGTATCGGCGCTCAATGGTGTGTTAGCGCGCATGCTCGGCGCTGAAAGCGAGATTCTTAAATACGTGAACATTCCATTTGGGGTGTCAGGGTTGTGTGTGGCGAGGAAGACGTAGACAAGATTTACAAGATTTTTCAGGATTGACATGTAAATCCTGTAAAATCTTGTGAATCCTGTCCAAGACTGTGCTGAGTAATCAATCGATAATTTGCTTTGGCGGTGAAGACTGGTGGTATCACCATCCACACTCCAAGGCCCACCTGATGCGCAAGTTCGCGCGCGCCGGCAACAAGGTTATCTTCGTTAATTCGATCTCGATGGGCCTGCCGTCGCTGGGCCATAAAGATCTGCTGCCGCGCATCAGGCGCAAGCTCGGTAGTTACTCCAAACTCGCGCGTCAGACTGACGAAGGCATCACGGTCGTCTCGCCCGCGAGTTTACCATTCTTCGGCACGGCTGCGGCGCGTTCGATCAATCGACGCTTGATCGGAGCTCAGATCAAACGCCTGGCGCGCAGTCGCGGACTCACGAAGCCCATACTCTGGATCGCCATTCCAACTGCCGCGGACATGATCGGTACGTTTGACGAATCGGCGGTGGTCTATCACGTGTCAGACAAGTATGATGCGAACACGATGGATCATGCGACCGATCCGGCGTTGATACGACGGCTGCACGAGCGTGCGATCGATGCGGCTGACCTTGTGTTCTATTCGGGTCGAAAGCTGTTTACCGAAGCCACGCGCGGGTGTGAACGATCGCACCTTCTCGAACAGGCAGTTGAGTACGATCACTGGCGGCGCGTTGGTGACATCGAAGTGGCGCAGGGGATCGAGAAGATTCCGCGGCCGCGTTTGGGATACTTTGGCGCGGTCGAGCCATGGCTCGTCGATCAGGAGCTGATCAAGCGTGCGGCGCGTGAGCGGCCCGAATGGCAGTGGGTGTTCATCGGTAACAAGTCGCGCGGGCTCGAGATTGAAGCGTTGCCGAACACGCATTTTCTGCCACCGGTTTCGTATGCGGAGCTGCCGGCGTACGCGGCGGGATTCGACGTTTGCGTGTTGCCGTGGGAAACTGAGCAGTCTTTTACGAGTTACGGATCGGCAATCAAGGTGCGCGAGTATCTGGCGACGGGCAAGCCAGTGGTGATCTCGCCGCTGCCCGAGTACGAGCCGATGCGCGACGTGCTCAGGATCGCGCGCACGCGTGATGATTTCATCCGGCTGGTTGAAGAGGCGCTGCACGATACCGATCCTGCCAACGCCGCGAAACGGCAGGCGGCGGTCGCTACAGGCACTTGGGACGCGCGCGCTGAGTGGGTTAGCGGGTTGATCGAGAGTGTTTTGAGACAGGATTTACAAGATTTTTCAGGATGAACATGTAAATCCTGTCCACATTACTTATGAAGCAAGTACTTCAAAACAGGAAAACGGGCCGTCCGTTTGTTGGTGAGGTGCCGGTGCCGGCGCTACAGAAGGGACGTGTGCTCGTTCGCACGGTAGCTTCGTTGATCAGCGCGGGTACTGAGCGCGCGGCGGTTGAGCTCGTCAGCAAAGGTCTGGTCCAGGAGGCGCGACAACGACCGGATCTCGTTAAGGCGGTTGTGGCTAAAGTGAAGAGCGAAGGATTGCTCAACACGTTCGCCTCTGTGCGCGACAAGATGGCGGCGTCACAGTCGCTGGGTTACAGCGCGGCGGGGATCGTCGAGGCAGTCGCGGAAGATGTGACGGAGTTTCGGGCCGGCGATCGGGTTGCTTGTGCGGGCGTCGGTTTCGCGTCACACGCGGAAGTGTTGTCAGTGCCGAAGAACCTCTGTGTGCACTTGCCGGATGGCGTGAGTTTCGAGTCAGGCGCTTACGGCACACTCGGCGCGATCGCGTTGCAGGGCGTCAGGCTTGCGGAGCCGACACTGGGCGAGTCAGTTGTTGTAATTGGTTTGGGCCTCGTGGGCCAGCTTACGGTGCAACTGCTGAAGGCGAATGGATGTCGCGTGTTTGGATTGGATCTGGACCAGTCGCGGGTCGCACTCGCGCTCGAGTTGGGCGCGGATAAAGCCGTGGTCTCGAGCGACGCAGCAGCAAAAGAGATCGAGACGTGGACCAGGGGTCACGGCGCTGACGCTGTTTTGATCACTGCCGCCACTGATTCGAATCAACCCATCGAGCTGGCGGCGCGTGTCTCGCGTTTGAAAGGTCGCGTGATCGTAGTCGGCATGACCGGCATGGACATTCCTCGCGCGCCGTTTTTCAGTCGTGAGCTCAAGCTTGTGATTTCGATGTCGTATGGGCCAGGGCGTTACGATCCGGAGTACGAAGAGCGCGGCCATGATTACCCGCTGCCTTACGTGCGCTGGACCGAGAAGCGAAACATCGAGAGCTTTCTCGATCTTATTGCCGACGGGCGTCTCAACGTTGAGCGCCTGACGACACACCGCTTTCCGATCACTGAAGCTGATCGTGCGTACCAATTGATCTCGGGAGAGTTGCAGGAGCCGAACCTCGGCGTCGTGCTCAATTACGATCCGGAGACAGAAGTGATTCGCAAGGTGTCGCTGGGCGCGGCGTCGCCAGTGCGGAAGTCGGAAAAATCGATCGGGCTTGGGGTGATTGGAGCAGGTGGTTACGTGCCCGCGATGTTATTGCCGCACTTCAAGAACGAGCGCGTTGAGTTTCGCTCGATCGCCACTGCCACAGGTGTCACGGCCCACGACGTTGGCAAGAGGTTTGGATTTTCGCACGCGATGTCGAGCGCCGAGGAAGTGCTGGACGATGCGAGTGTGAACCTCGTGGTGATCGGTACGCGCAACAACACGCACGCCGAGCTCGCGCGCGGCGCACTCGAACGCAACAAGCACGTGTTTTGCGAGAAGCCGCTCGCGCTCAACGACGAGCAGCTCGACTCAGTGTTGGAAGCTGCGCGGAGCTCGTCCGCGAAACTGATGGTCGGATTCAATCGACGTTTCGCGCCGCTGACGCAACGTGCCAAAGAATTTTTCAACAATGTGGACGCACCGCTCTCGGTCCTCTATCGCGTGAACGCCGGTCGCATTCCGAACGAGCACTGGATGCAGAACTCCGAGGAAGGCGGTGGCCGTATCATCGGCGAGGGTTGCCATTTCATCGACTTGATTCAGTATCTGGTTGGAGCGCCGCCGGTTTCTGTTTTTGCGGAATCGATTAGCGCGAAGTCGAGCAAGATTGTTGATGCGGATTCGGTCATCATCACGTTGCGCTTTGCGGATGGATCGAACGGCAGCGTCGCGTATCTGGCTGAGGGTGACAAAGGACTCGCGAAGGAGCGCGTCGAGATATTTGGTGCGGGGCGATCGTTCGTGCTCGACGACTTTCGCCGCGCGACGCTCTACAAAGACGGACGCGAAGAGCAGGTCGCGTCGAAGGCGCAGGACAAAGGCCAGCAGGAACAGGTGCGCGTTGTTTGCGCGAGCGTCTTACAGGGGGGAGCGGCGCCAATCGAATTGGACGAGCTCGCAGCAACGACTCGTGCCACGTTCCGCGTACTTGATTCTCTTCGCGAGCGTCAACCCTTCGACATTTGAACCACAGATTACACGGATCTATTACACAGATTTTCACAGATCAATGTGTGGGATTGTTGGACTTGTTAGTTTAGAGCCGGAGAGTTTGATCGCGCCGATGCTCGCGAGTATTGAGCATCGCGGGCGGGATGATTCCGGGACGTGGGTTTCTGAGCCGATTGATTCGTCCGAGCGCCGCGCGTGTCTGGGGCATCGACGGCTCGCGATCATCGACACAACTCCTGCTGGTCACGAGCCGATGTTCTCGCACGACGGCCGCTACGCCCTCACGTTCAATGGCGAGATCTACAACTACCGCGAGCTCCGCGAAGAACTGCGCTCACTCGGTCATGAGTTTCGCACAGACTGCGACGCCGAAGTCCTGCTCGAAGCGATCTCCGAATGGGGTTGGGACGCGATCACTCGTCTCAACGGCATGTTTGCTTTCGCCGTGTGGGACAACACGGAACGCACGCTCACACTCGTCCGCGATCACGTCGGTATCAAACCGCTCTACTATGCTTTCATTCCCGCTAAGAACACATTTGTCTTCGCCTCCGAGATTAAAGGGATCCTCGCGAGCGGACTGATCAAAGCGGAGCTCAACAGGGAGGCGCTGCACCAGTTTCTAACGTTTCTCTGGTCGCCCGATCCGAACACCCTCTTCGCAAACATCAAGACTGTTCCACCCGGTCACCTGCTTCACTTCCGTAACGACGAAATCAAACTCGCGCAGTGGTGGGACGTCTCATTCACGCCAATCGAAGAAGGGAAGAACGAAGCGTATTGGCGCGAGCGCGTGCTCGATACACTCGATCGCGTCGTGAAGATGGAGATGGTGGCTGACGTGCCGCTCGGCTCGTTTCTTTCAGGCGGCATCGACTCGTCAGGCATCGTCGCGATGATGGAGCGACACAGCAACGGCCGCCCGATCAGCACGTACACTGTCGGCATCGAGAGTGAAGATCTGCGTTACGACATCATCCCCGACGACGTGCGCTGGGCGCGGCGGGTCAACGAGCAGTTGCAGACTGACTATCACGAGATCATGCTGAAGCCTTCGGTTGCCGATCTCCTTCCGAAACTGGTCCATCACATGGAAGAGCCGCCAATCGACATGGCGATTCCGAGCTACCTGATATCCAGCGCCGCGCGCGAAACGCTCACCGTAATGCTTTCAGGCATGGGTGGCGACGAAGTGTTTGCCGGTTATCCGCGGCAGATGGCGATGAAGATCGCCTCCGCATTCGATCCAGTGCCGAACATGTTGCGACGGCCGCTCATGAAAACTGTCGCTGGGGCACTTCCCGGCGGACGCCCCGGACGACTGACGGCGCCACTTCGAAATGCCAAGAAGTTTGCACGCAGCGCCGCGCTCGACTTTGAAGATCGCTATCTCGGTTATGGAACTTACTTCACTAATGAGATGAAGCGCCGTCTCTACACGGATGAGTACCGCGCTACGACAGCCGAGCTCGATCCGTACGCCACGCATCGCGGCTACTTCGCGCGGGTGGCAGACGCTGCGCCGCTCAACCGGCTCCTGTACGTCGATCTAAAAACGTTTCTGCCGTGCCTCAACCTGATGACGACAGACAAGACGTCGATGGCGGCGAATCTCGAGGTGCGCGTGCCGTTTCTGAATCGCGAGATGATTGAGATGGCGGCGCGCATGCCGCCGCGCTTGAAGCTTCGTGGGCTGAAGCGGAAGTACGTGCTCAAGCGCGCCCTCGAAGGCGTTCTGCCGAAAGACGTCATCTGGCGGAAGAAGGCTGGGTTTGGTGCGCCGATCCGATCGTGGCTTCGCGGTCCGTTGCGGCCGCTCATCGCAGACCTGCTGTCGGAGGATACGGTGAAGCGCCGCGGAATCTTCCGTCCGGGCGAGGTGAAACGTGTCCTGGACGCGAATTTTTCGGGGCGTGAAGACTATAACCTCCACGTTTTCCAGCTTTTAGGCCTCGAACTCTGGCATCGTGCCTTTATTGACTGAAACCGCAAAACATTGACAAACCAGCGCGTGGCGGGCTAACCTGCTTGCGAGAGCCACCCCGGCTCAGAACTCACAAAGGCCCACGAAGTACAGTTCATGATCACCCAGCAGGAACTCGATCTAGCACCGCCAATGGTGAATTCGCCGGAAGGCAGAAAGTGTGTCCTACTGGTCGAGGACGATCCGGCGTTGCGACGGTATCTGGAAGTGGTGCTGGAGCGCGCCGGGTATCAGGTGGTTTCCGCTGGCGATGGTTTGGAGGCGATGAAGTTTTTGTTGGGGGTGCGTATCGACGTGATTGTTACGGACGCGTTGATGCCGAACCTCGATGGTTACGAATTGTGCCGCTTCGTGAGGAACAGCCCGCACCTCGCCCACCTGCCGATCATCCTGCTCAGCGCGCTGGATCCAAAAAGCACCACTGACGAATCCGAACAGGTCAACGCCTTTCTCGCCAAGCCCGTATCACCCGAGGTTCTGCTGACTTGCATAGCAGCATTCGCCACGGATTTACACAGATAAATAAACGGACTAGTTTCGATTGATCAGGCTCTCCAAAGGTGCGTAGGGAATGCCCTGCGCGGAGGCGACGGCCTCGTAGGTGCAGTGACCCGCATAGGTGTTGACGCCCTCTTTCAAACCGGGGTCTTTCGAGATGGCTTCGAAGAAACCTTTGTTTGCGAGTTTCATAGCGTAAGGCAAGGTTGCGTTGGTCAGCGCGAACGTCGAAGTGCGTGGTACCGCGCCCGGCATGTTGGCGACGCAGTAGTGAAGCACGCCTTCAACGTAGTACGTCGGATTCGAGTGCGTCGTGGGATGCGTCGTCTCGATGCAGCCGCCTTGATCGACAGCGACATCGACAATCACAGCGCCATTCGGAACATCTTTTAGCATTCCACGCGTGATGAGCTTCGGCGCCGCGGCGCCCGGCACGAGCACGGCTCCGACGATCAGATCGGCCTGCGAGATCGCGTCGTGGATCATGTAAGCACTCGAAGCGAGCGTCGAGATCTTCGAAAGGAAGATGTCGTCGAGCTCGCGGAGTCGATCGAGATTGTTATCGATGATCGTGACGTGCGCGCCCATACCAACCGCAATCTTCGCAGCGTTTGTACCAACAACACCGCCGCCAATGATCACAACGCGCGCCGCAGGCACACCCGGAACGCCACCTAGCAAAATTCCACGTCCACCACTCATCTTTTCGAGGTAGTGCGCGCCAACCTGGATCGCCATTCGGCCCGCGACTTCCGACATCGGCGTCAACAACGGCAACGTGCCGCGTCGATCGGTGATCGTCTCGTAAGCAATGCCCGTCACTTTGCGATTAATCAACTCCTGCGTGAGGGCGTGATCCGGCGCGAGGTGCAGGTACGTGAAGAGCAGTTGGCCTTCGCGCATGCGTGGATACTCCGGCGCGATCGGCTCCTTCACTTTCACGATCATATCGGCGGTGGCCCAAACCTCGTCAGCCGAACCGATAATCGTCGCCCCGGCGCGTGAGTAGAGGTCGTCTTCAAAGCCGGAGCCAGCGCCGGCGTTAGTCTCGACCCTGATGTCATGACCGGTATCTTTGAGCGCGCGCACGCCGGCGGGAGTTAGTCCGACTCGATATTCGTTGTCTTTAATCTCTTTGGGCAGGCCAACAATCACAGTTTTATTCTCCGGGGAAATTATCTCTGCGGCTCTCTGCGTATCTCTGCGGCCCTCTGCGTTAAGTTTTGACTGTTAACGCAGAGAGCGCAGAGATACGCAGAGGCCGCAGAGTTCGGAATCTATTGCGGCGATTCGAGCTGGTCGATCTGGGCGCGTTGCAGTTTGCCGCTGAAGTCGACATAGATCGACTTCCACTCAGAAAAGATGTCGAGCACCTGAGTTCCTGCTTCACGATGACCGTTGCCGGTGGCTTTGGTGCCGCCAAACGGCAGGTGAACTTCCGCACCGATTGTCGACGCATTCACGTAGAAGATGCCGGTGTACATCTCGTTCATTGCTTTGAATGCACGATTGACGTTCTGTGTGTAAATGGCGGCGGACAAACCGTAGCGAACACCGTTCGCGATCTGCACCGCGTCTTCGAGCGAGTTGGTCGGAATGACAGTCGTGACTGGTCCAAAGATCTCTTCCTGCGCGATACGCATGTCAGGCGTCGCGTCTGTAAAGACTGTCGGCTCGATGAAGTGACCGTTTGCGTAGTCGCCTTTCGAGAGCCGGCGACCACCGCAAGCCAAAGTCGCACCGTCGTCGTTACGCCCGATGCGGATGTAACTCATGATCTTCTCGACCGCATCGTTATTGATGACTGGACCAACATCGGTCTTCGAATCGGCTCCGTTGCCGACGCGCAGCGCTTTCGTGTTCTCAACAAGTCTTGCAACGAACTGTTTGTAAACTTTCTTGTGAACGATCAATCGCGACGACGCAGTACAACGTTGCCCTGACGTACCAAAGGCGCCCCAAATGGCGCCTTCAACAGCTAAATCGATATCAGCATCGTCCATCACGATGATGGCGTTCTTGCCGCCCATCTCGAGCGAACAGATCGCGTTTCGCTCCGCACACGCAGACGCGACGATGCGGCCGGTTTCAGTCGATCCGGTAAACGAGATCAAACGCAGTGCGGGATGATTGGTCATCGCCGCGCCGACAGTCTCACCATAGCCGGTGACGAGATTCACAACGCCCGGCGGAATGCCTGCTTCTTCACACGCTTTCACGAGGTTGTAAGTCGAAAGCGGCGTGTCCTCGGCGGGTTTGAGTACGACCGTGTTGCCGCAGATCAATGCCGGAATCAGTTTCCACGACGGAATCGCCATCGGAAAATTCCACGGCGTGATCAAACCGCAAAGACCGACGGGCTGGCGCACGCACATCGCAAACTTGTCGCGCATCTCGGCCGGCGTGGTGAAGCCGTGCAAACGACGGCCTTCGCCTGCAGTGTAGTAAGTGCAATCGATCGCTTCCTGAACGTCGCCGCCGGCTTCTTTCAAAACCTTGCCCATCTCGCGCGTCATGTCGGCGGTGTATTGTTCCTTGTTCTCGATCAGAATTTCGCCGAGACGAAAGAGAAGTTCAGCGCGTTTGGGTGCGGGAGTGTTACGCCAGCGATCGAACGCGCCCTGGGCCGCGTTGACCGCGGCGTTTACGTCGTCGCTGGTCGAAAGCGGAAAGCGGCCTACGATATCGCGCGTGTCAGCCGGGTTGATGTTTTCAAACATCTCGCCTGACTCGCTGTCGACCCACTCACCGTTGATGAAGTTCTGATAAGTTTTGACGGCGGCGCGTGCTGCGTTGCGCGCCGCCAGTTTCCCGCTGGTTTTGGAGATTGCTTTTTTTGCCTGAGCCATAAACGCCTATTGATAAGTGAACTGGACGATCAGCGGGATCTGTCGATCGCCCTTCACGTCTCTCTGAATTCTGATGATGTTGAGCACGATCGGATCGCCGGCTTTCAGTCCGCTCAATACTCTGGTGAAGTCCGCGAGCGAGCTCACCGGAACGCGATTGATGCGATTGATGATGTCGCCTTCGACCAGCATTGGTTGACCGGCGTTATTGCGAAGCTCCGCGACCAGACCGTTCGCATCGATGTCCTTGACGTAAAGACCCTGGACGCCCGTCAGGTGTCGATCGGCGAGCAGTTGCGGCGTCAGCTCCGCGAGTGTGATGCCGAGATGCAGTGCGTTGCCACGCGGGTCGTTGTCTTTCGGCTCGGTTGTGCTCGTCGGTCCAACCCATTCGCGCTGGTTTGATGGCGGCCGTTCGCTCAGCGCCACGCTGACAGTTTTCTTGTCGAGCTTGCCGTTGATGTCTCTTAAGTACGAGAGCGTGACTTGCTGGCCCACCGGCGTGCTCGCAACACGTTGAATCAAATCCTGCGCGTTGAGCACTGGGGAGTTTTCGAAGTCGACGATGATGTCGCTGGGTTGTAGACCGGCCTTGGCCGCGGGCGTCGGCAGTCCCTTTTCTTCCGCTGTTACCGAAGTGACGATCGCACCCTTCGCTTCAGTCATGCCATAAACTTTTGCGTACTCGTCGTGGACTGATTCGAGCGTGATGCCGAGATAACCGCGTTTCACTTTGCCTTGCGCGATTAGCTGTTTGTAAACGAACGCTGTTTCGTTGGCGGGCAGTGCGAAGCCGATGCCGTTGTAGTCGCCAGTCGAAGTCGCGATCTGCGAGTTCATGCCGATCACTTCGCCGCGCATGTTGACGAGCGGTCCGCCACTATTGCCGCGATTGATGGCGGCGTCGGTTTGCAGAAAACGCTGGAAGACGTTGAAGTACGGCGTTTCGCGTTCTTTCTTTGAGATGATTCCGGCGGTGACGGTTTGATCCAGGCCGAAGGGCGAGCCCATCGCGAGCACCCAGTCGCCGACCTGCGCCGCGTTGGAATCGCCGAGCGTTACAGTCGGAAGATCTTTCGGCGCGTCGATCTTGATCACGGCGACGTCTGTCTCCGGATCGACACCGATGACGGTGCCGCGAAACTTCTCACCTGATTGCAGACCAACGGTGATTCGCGCTGCGTCTTCCACCACGTGGTGGTTTGTCAGGATGTAGCCCTTCGGATTGATGATGAAACCGCTGCCGATGCCGCGCGATGGACGTCGTTGACGGCGGAACATGTCGAGCAGAGGATTGGTCGACTGATCTTCCTTGTCTTCGTCTTTTTCGCTGATTTCGGGCTGATTCTGGGTGGTTTCGATATTGACGACAGCAGGTTCAACGCGCCTCGCGATCTCTGCGAACGAGGCGGAGAGCGCTTCGGGCGCACGGGCAATCTGCATGTCGGGCTGTGCGACTGTCGGGCGGCCGGACAACATCGCGCCGATGCCGATGCCGGCCAGCAAACACGCGACGGCGAGCGCGGCGATCCAGACGCGGAGTTTTCTCAGGATAGTTCGCTCTTGCTCGGATGTGCGGTTCTTGGAAACAAACATATTTCACCACCTTCGGGAAAAATCAGGCCCCAGCGAAAGGGCTAGAGTATAGCGAAAGGGTAGTCTGGGAGCAAAAAAAGAGGCGTTGACAGGATTTACAAGATTTTTCAGGATTAACATGTAAATCCTGTCCAATCTTGTAATCTTGTCTAACAACTGACTCGTACTAAGGGCGCAATAGCACTTTGAGTACGCCTTTGGTTCCCGCACGGCGCATCGCATGGACGCCTTTTGATAATGAATACTCCTCACTGATGAGACTATCGATGTCGATCGCTTTCTTTTTCAGCAGATCGAGCGCGGGGGCGAAGCGCCCACAACGCGAGCCGACGATCGAAATCTCATCAACCACGATTGGCGCGGCGTCGAGTTCCGTTTTTCCATGAAATGTCGACTTGAGAACGAGTTGACCGCGCGGGCGGAGCAGCTCGATCGCGAGACCGAAACCAGTCGCCGAACCTGACGCCTCGATGACGACGTCAAATTGCCGCTTTCGTTTCGCCGCGAGTTTCGGGCTCGTAGTCTCCACCCCGCGTCGTTCAGCGATGCGGAGTTTCTCGGCGTGTTTTCCGATTAGGACGATGGACGCTCCAGTTAATGCGATCACTTGCGCGCACAACAGTCCGAGCTTGCCGTCGCCGATGATGGCGACACGGTCGTCGCTGTTGACTGTTACTCGTTCGAGAACACCGCAAGCTGCGGCGAGTGGCTCGGTGAAGACCGCATGCTCATCAGGAACGTTATCCGGAACAGGCAGGAGATTAATAGCAGGCAGTTGCAGGAACTCAGCGTGCGCACCATCACGGCCATGAATCCCGAGCACCGTTCGTGCAGCACAGTGTCT
>DASYFE010000139.1:0-32885 GCA_036498585.1 Pyrinomonadaceae bacterium
CCTTCTCTGTGCAACCTCTGTGTCCTCTGTGTCTCTGTGGTTGACGATTGCTTAGGAAAAACAACCACAGAGACACAGAGGACACAGAGGTTGCACAGAGAAATCAGACTTTTGGGCAATCCGCGTTAATCCGTGGCTAAAAAGAGGTAGCGTTTCTCGGACTGTGGGATTAGGAGCTTTTCGAAGCTTAGGTTTGCCCGCCTCAATTGATCGCCCAACGTTTCACCACCAAACAATAGCAACGTGGCGCCTCGTGGAGCCCAGTTGATTAGAGCCGGCAGCTTCCGCATGAACTGATCCAGGGCGCGGCAGGTGACGAACGAGACGGGCGGAGCGGTGACGTCTTCGAAGGGGAGCGCGATGATGTTTGTATGAAGACCCAGACGATTTGAAACCTCGCGAAGGAAGACGACTTTCTTCTGAGAAGATTCGATCAATGTCACAGTCAGATCAGGTCGCGCGATCAGACACGGAATGATCGGCAAGCCACCGCCTGAGCCGATGTCTGCCACGCCAGCGTTCTGAGGAAGGTGTGGCAGAAGCAGTAAGGATTCGAGTACGTGCCGGACAGCGAACTCCTCCGGTGAGCAGGGCGCGACGAGGTGTAGCCGATCGTTCCAACGAGTGAGTAAACTGTAGTAGTCGCCGAGCAGGGTTACGGTCTCGGCGGATAGATCTAAATCAAAGCTCCCCATGTTCGATATCAAAGATTGCTCGAAGCTATCCATATCAAGAAGCATAGATCATGATTGATGATTTTGTTGAGCAACATCGTTTCTTAGGCCCAGCGGTCGCGCAGATTATTGCCGACCATGTGGCCGGACTTGCGTCGCGCCGCGTGACGCCGGAAGCCACGCCCGCCGAGCTCGAAAAACTCTTCGACGAACCGTTGCCCGAGAAGCCCATCGCGCTTGAAGAGATTCTTGCACGTTTCAAAAGTGAGATTGCGCCGAATGCGATGGGTGTTCCGAGCCCGCGTTACTTCGGCCAGTTCAATCCCACGCCACTGCCGATCGGCGTGTGGGCCGACGCGCTCTCTTCAATGCTCAATCAAAATGCGGGCGCATGGCGCAATGGCCCAACGTCCGCGATGATCGAAGCACGCGTGATGCGCTGGCTTTGCGATCTGTTGGACTATGGTCCGAAGAGTTTTGGCACGCTCGCGAGCGGCGGCTCGGAGGCGAATCTGATCGCGTTGAAGTGTGCGCGAGACAGTGTCGCCACAAGCATCAAGGATCGCGGTGTACGGACTGCACCGGGCGATCTCGTGATTTATGCTTCCGAACAGTGTCACTACTCGATCGATAAGAGCGCAGATCTTCTTGGTCTCGGCCGAGAGGGCGTACGCAAGATTCCGACCGACGATGGCTTTCACATCATTCCAGACGCACTCCGCGAAGCGATCGCGAAAGATCGTGATGACGGACGCATACCCTGTTGCATTGTCGGTGTTGCAGGCACAACATCGACAGGCGTGATCGATCCGCTCGAAGAGCTCGCGGAGATCGCGCGTGAGAACCGTTGCTGGTATCACGTCGACGCCGCTTATGGTGGTCCACTCGCCTTCTCACCAAAACACAAAGACATGCTGCGCGGCGTCAACCTCGCCGATTCGATCACATTCGATCCGCACAAGTGGATGTTTGTGCCTTTCTCGTGTGGCGCGACACTCGTGCGCGACGGCGGACGCGTGTTGCGCAATGCATTTGATATGACCCCGGAATATCTGAACGAAGATCGCGGTGGCGCTGACGTCGAGTTTGATTTCTTCCGTTACGGGCAGATGGGTACGCGTCGCTTCAACTCATTAAAGCTCTGGATGGCGATCAAGTTCATGGGCCGCGAAGGCTACGCGAAGACGGTCGAGCATCAGATCGAGTTAACCAAGTATCTCGCGCAAAGGCTCGATGCGCTCGAAAACTTCACACGCGTTGGTGAAGTCGAGACGGCGGTCTGTTGTTTTCGATTGAATGGAACGGAGATCGATCGTCTGCAGCAACGTTTGCAGCAGATAATCGAGCGCAGTGGTGAAGCGTGGCTCACGACCACTGTGCTGCACGGTCGACGAGCGATGCGTGTCAACGTCAACAGCTTTCTAACGGAGAAGCATCACATCGACGGTTTGGTAGAATTGCTCGTGAAGTCAGCAGAAGTGATCACAAGAAACACATAAAGGAACACAAATGACTCAAATAAGCACGAAAGCCTTCTTTGTCATTTTTGTGCTCTTTGTGGCTAAAACTGCTGTGGCGCAGAAGTCTTTGCCCGCGATCAGATCTCAAGCTGAGTTCGACAAGATCTCCATCATTTACGATGCGAACACGCCCTACGCTTTACCACACGTGATGATCGTAATCGATCGCAAAGACGGCAACAAGATCTACTACGTCAACAAAAAGCGTTACAGCTTCCATAAAGACTTCGTCAACGGCGCTTATCTCTCCCTCGAGCGCGGCCGGGAGTTTTTCGTAAACAACTACATCAAGCCGAATCGCCGCTTCATCCTCGGCACGCTTGCGTATCAAACTCCGATCAAGCGTTGGACCTTTGAGTTCTGGGAAGGCGATCTGATTCCTGCAGATCAGATCCAGCTCGCCTACGACGTAATCAACAAGACGTTCTTTGCCCCAGTCGCATTCAAACCGAATTCACTACGACAGGACGAGGCGTCGCAATCTCTTGCCGGGATGCAGCGCGTGTTGCAAAGCGACATCGCGAAGGAGCAGGCGTACCAGGCGCTCAACATCGCGAAGGGCATCGGCCGCATTCACATCATTTCGAAGCTCGATGACCACGTCGAGATTGGATCGAACGAGATCCTGGTGCTCGACGAAGTGCCGGTCCAACTTCCTCCAGTCGCAGGCATTATCACGTCGCAACCGTCAACGCCTCTTTCACACATCAACCTGCTCGCGAAAGGTTGGGGAATCCCAAACGCGTACATCAGAAACGCGAAAGAGCTCTTCAAGCCGTACGACACGTACTGGGTCACATTCGAAACTCTCCGCGAGAATTACAAGATCAAACGCGCCGACAACGACCAGTTGCGTGACTATGTGCGTCGCGAGAAAGAACGATCCGATCTCGTAAAGCCGCGTTCCGATTTGTCTGAGAAGCGTCTCCTGAGTCTCGCGGAACAACGCTCGCGATCGAGCATCGTGTATGGCGGCAAGTCGGCGAATCTTGGTGAAGTGCTGAACGCGAAGCTGCCCGGGATCATCGTACCGAATGGCTTCACCATTCCTTTCTACTACTACGATGAATTCATAAATAGAAATGGTCTCGACGAAACAATTCGCGAGCTGTTCGACGATCAGAAGTTCATTCACGATCCGGCTTACCGGCGGCAACGGCTCGTCGAGCTGCGACAGAAGATCGAAGGCGCGGAATTCGATCCCGAGTTGCGGCGCATGGTGTTGGAAAAAGTGGCGAGTGAATACGCGGGCAAGGGCTTGTTTGTACGCAGCTCGTCGAATTCGGAAGACCTGCCAAACTTCAGTGGCGCCGGTCTTTACACGACAGTGCCAAACGTGCGCGGCGAGCAGCAGTTGATAGACGCGATCAAAAAGGTTTGGGCGTCGCTCTGGAATTTCGAAGCTTACGAAGCGCGCGAACGTTCGCGCGTGGCTCACTCCACGGTCTACATGGCGGTCTTGATTCAGGAGGGCATTAATTCCGAGAGCTCGGGCGTGATGATCAGCACCGATCCTTTCGACAATGAAAACAAGGGCGCGATTTATATCAGCGCGAAGAGAGGTCTCGGAATCAAGGTGGTTGAAGGGCAGCGGATTGCGGAGCAGATAATCTTTCGTCCGCGCACGAATGCGATCCAGGTCTTGACGCGCTCTGCCGAGGATAGCTTGTTGACGTTTGACGAGAATGGCGGCGTGAAGGAAGTGCCGATCGAAGGCGATCGAGTGGTGTTGACTGATGATGTGATTCGGCGCCTTGTACGTGCGGCGACGGCGATCAAGCGCGTGTTTGGCGCGCGCGATCAGGATATTGAGTGGGCGTACATGAAGGGGCAGATCTACATTGTGCAATCGCGGCCATTTATTCCTGGAGGGTAGCTGTAGACAGGATTTACAAGATTTTCCATGATGAACAGGTTTCTTGTTAATCCTGAAAAATCTTGTGAATCCTATCTAATTGTTTGACAAGACTCTGGCGAGTCAGGTATAAGCCGAGGACGATGTTTACGACCGATCGCGGCCATCATGCGTACTGGCATCACCACCACACCGGTGGCGGGCTGGCGATCGTGTTCGCGGCGCTGACAGAAGCAAGCTGAAAGCGCAAAAACGATTTCCCGAAACCCGCTACCGACGAGAAGCCAGTAGCGGGTTTTTATTTTGCTTTTTTATGACCTCCAGAATTCCAGCCGGAATGCGTTACTACATCGGCGCCGAGGCGCGACTGCGCCGCACAGTCGAAGATGTCGCAATGTCTGTCTTCCAGGCCTGGAATTATGAAGAGGTGATCACGCCTTCAGTAGATTATTACGACCTCTTCGAACAGGGGATGGGGCAGCGTGAAGCTCAACGCGGGTTCCGCTTTACTGATAACGACGGGCGTCTGCTTGCCCTGCGGCCTGACGTGACGAGTTCCGTGGCGCGCATGGCCGCGACGCTCCTGTCTGAACGACCACGACCACTGCGTTTTTGTTACGCGGCTCCGGTCTTTCGCCAGCAAACACAATCACACGCTGAATGGCGTCGCGAGAATACGCAACTCGGTTGTGAGTTGATCGGAGCCGGCGGTAAGCCCGCAGACCTCGAAGTGTTGCGTCTCGCGGCGGAGATCCTGTCACGACTCAATCTGCAATCGCGCTATTGCATCACGATTAACAACGTCGGGATCTTCAACGGCGTCGCGGCGCACCTGAATTTGGAAGAGGGCGCGCGCGAACAACTGCGGCGGTTGATCGATACGCGCGAAACTGCTGAGCTACAGCGCTTTCTCAAAAACTACGACAATTCCGAAGCACGCGCTTTTTCACAACCGGCTCAACTAACGGGTAAGCGCAATGTTCTTCAGGCAGCGCGCAATGTGATCACAAACACGCGATCGCTCGCCGCACTCGATTCACTCGAAGAGCTCTGGACCGAGATCGAGTCGCTCGGTTTCGAAAACTCATTTGAGATCGATCTCGGCGACGTTTCGAGTCTCGATTACTACACTGGTTTGAGTTTGAAGATCTTCGTGCATGGTGCGGGAGCGAGTGTCGGGCGTGGTGGTCGTTACGATGGTCTAACCGGGAGCTTCGGACGCGCCGAGCCGGCAGTTGGTTTCGTACTCAATCTCGACGCACTGACGGAAGTGCTCGGCCGCATTACCAAACAGGAAAGATGATTACCGTAGCGATCGGCAAAGGACGAATGCAGGAGAGCGCGCTGGCGCTGCTGGAGCGTGCGGGCATTCGCTTGAATGATGGTGTGAATTCGCGTCGTCTCGCCCTCATGGATGAGACGCAGCAGTATCGTTTCATCTTCGTGAAGCCTGCGGATGTACCGGTTTATGTCGAGCATGGGATTGCCGACTGTGGAATCGTCGGGCGTGATGTGTTGCTCGAGTCGGAAGCTGATTTGTTGTTGCCGCTCGATCTCGGGATTTCGCGAGTTCGGATTGTCGTGGCTGCGCCGGATCCGCAGGCGATGACGAACGTGCAGGGGATGATTCGCGTGGCGACGAAATATGCGCAGATTGCGCGCGCGTATTTTGGGGCGCGTGGGATACCGGTGGAGATCATTCAGCTATCGGGATCGGTTGAGCTCGCGCCGGCACTCGGCCTCGCGGACATGATTGTTGATTTGGTCGAGACTGGGGTGACGTTGCGTGAGAACGGGTTGACGGTGGTCGAGGAGATTGCTGAGTCGACTGGAAGATTGGTGGTAAATCGCGCGAGTTACCAGTTGAAGAGTGATGAGGTCGCGCAATTGGTGAGCGCGCTTCAGGCCGTAGTCGAATGATTCCCAGGATTAACAAGATGGAGTTGGTGGGGCGACTGGCGGCACGCTCGGTGGCGCTTGATGCTGAGTTGATGAGTCTCGTGGCCGCGATCGTTGATGATGTGCGTGCGCGTGGTGACGAGGCGCTGATTGATTACACGGCGCGGTTTGATAAGGTTGAGTTAAAAGAATTACGTGTGAGTGATGAGGAGCTGCGGCGGTGTGCGGCGGGCGCGGATGAACGCGTGCGGAGTGCGCTTCGTGAGGCGATCGTGAACATTAGAGAGTTTCATGAGCGGCAGGTTGAAGAATCGTGGACGATCAATCCGCGTCCAGGTGTTCAGTTGGGCCAGCGGATCACGCCGCTGGAACACGTTGGGTTGTACGTGCCGGGGGGAACTGCTGCGTATCCGTCGTCAGTGGTGATGAACGTTGTGCCCGCGCAGGTCGCAGGCGTCGAGCGCATCGTCGTCACGACGCCACCGCGCACGTTGTCGGAGAGTCCGGCGGTTGCGGCGGCGTTGCTTGAGTTGAATGTCAACGAGGTTTATGCGGTTGGGGGAGCGCAGGCGATTGCGGCGCTCGCGTTTGGCACGGAGACTGTGCCGCGTGTCGATAAAATAACAGGGCCTGGCAACAAGTATGTGGCGGCGGCGAAGAAGATCGTGTTCGGCGTTGTTGGGATCGATGCGATTGCTGGACCGACGGAGGTTGTGATCGTTGCGGACGACACGGCGCGCGCCGATTTCATTGCAGCCGATTTGTTGGCCCAGGCGGAGCATGGTGAGGATGCGTCGGCGGTTTTGATTACGGATAGCGAGTCGCTGGCGAAAAGTGTCGCGCAGGAAGTTGACAGGCAGATGGAGTTGCTGCCGCGGCGTGAGATTGTTGAGGCATCGTTGAGGGACTATGGCGCGATCGTTTTGGTTGAGACGTTGGACGAAGCGTGTGCGCTCGTGAATGAGCTTGCGCCCGAACACGTTGAGTTATTGACTACTGATGATGAAGCGGTTGCGGAAAAAATCCGACATGCGGGCGCGATCTTTTTTGGAAGTTACACGCCGGAGGCGGTTGGTGATTATCTCGCTGGTCCAAACCATGTGCTGCCGACAAGCCGGACGGCGCGTTTTTCGTCAGCGCTCGGAGTTTACGATTTTGTAAAGCGAACGAGTCTGTTGCGGTATTCGAAAGACGCATTTGCCAGAGCGGCGGAAAGCGTGGCGGTGCTCGCAGAGTGTGAAGGACTTGGAGGACATGCGCGATCTGCCAGGCACAGAACCGAGCGCGGTAGCGCCGGGTAAATCTCGTCATCGCGCCAGAGTTGGATCTTTGACCCGGCGCTACCGCGCTCGGTTCTGTGCTTTACGTGGTATTTTTATGACACTCAACTCGATCAAACTATCGGTTCGCGCGGTCAAAGCGTACACGCTCCCGGCGTATCGCGCTTCGTTGAAGCTCAATCAAAACGAGAATCCGTGGGATGCGCCCGCTCATATCAAGCAGGAAGTGCTGCGCAGGTTTAGGGAGCGCAAGTGGTCGCAGTATCCGGATTTCGTGCCGGCTCAACTGAACGAATGCCTCGCGGGCTTCGCGGGTTGGAGACCTGATGGGATCATTGCGGGTAATGGCTCTAACGAATTGATACAGGCGCTGCTGATGGTCACGATGGAAACGGGAAAGACGCTCCTGCTTTCTGAACCCACCTTCACGCTATACAGGCAAGTCGCAACCGTCCTTGGCGGCAAAGTAGAAACTGTTTTTCTGACACCCGAGCTGGAGTACGACAGCGAAGCCCTCCAACGATTCGTCGAAGAGAAACAGCCGGATGTGACGATTATCTGCTCGCCGAACAATCCGACGGGTTGCGTGATCGATGACGCTACGCTCAGCTCGCTACTAAAAATCTCGCCCGGCCTGGTCGTCATTGACGAGGCGTATCATGAGTTTGCCGGCCGCACAGTGGTTCCATTACTTAACGAGCACGAGAACCTGATCGTGTTGCGGACGTTCTCGAAAGCGATGGCCGTCGCCGCGTTGCGCATCGGTTACCTGCTTGCGTCGCCGGACCTCGTACGCGAGATTGGTAAAGCAGTGTTGCCTTACAACGTTAACGTATTTTCGCAAGTCGCTGCCGAAGTCGCTGTCGAGAACTACGAGAGCGAGCTTCGTCCACTCGTTCGCGAGATCGTTTCGGAGCGTGACCGACTGTTTGCCGCGTTGTCTCAGATCCATGGTCTCGCGCCGGTGTCTTCGGAAGCGAATTTCATACTCGTGAAGTCGGCGACCGATCCGAAACGGATCTTTAGCGAGCTGCTCGCGCGCGATATTCTCATTCGTGACGTGAGCGGCTATCCGATGTTGGGCGAATATTTTCGATTTAGCGTCGGCACGCCTGAAGAGAATGATTACGTGTTGAAAGCAATCCGTGAAATCTGTGGCTAAACAAACGACCATGCAGGCACGAATCGCAAACGTCCAGCGGAAGACGAAAGAGACGGATGTGCGTGTCGAGCTCAATCTCGACGGCAGCGGCCACTCGAGTGTCTCGATCGGGTTGCCGTTTCTCGAACACATGCTCGAGCTCTTCGCCAAACATGGATTGTTCGACTTGCAGGTGACGTGCAAAGGCGATCTCGAGATCGACGATCATCATTCGGTCGAGGACATCGCGATTACGTTGGGCCAGGCCCTCGTCCAGGCGCTCGGTGATAAGTCAGGGATCAATCGCTATGGGGAAGCGGTCGTGCCGATGGATGAGGCGCTTTGTCGCTCGGTGATCGATTTGTCGGGCAGGTTTTATCTGGTTTATGAAGTGCCGACGCGGCGGCAAATGATTGGAAACTTCTCAGTCGAGCTCGCGGAACACTTCTGGCGATCGTTTGCAGAGACTGCGAAGCTCAATCTTCATATCGATTGTCTGCGCGGCCGAAACACGCATCACATTCTCGAAGGGACGTTCAAAGCTTCTGCGCGTGCGCTGCGGCAGGCTGTCGAGCGAAACAGTCGCATCCTCGGCGTTCCGAGTACGAAAGGATCGTTGTGAGTGTAGCGATCATCGACTACGGCGTTGGAAACCTGCGCTCGGTGGAGAAGGCGTTTGCGGCGACGGGTTGTGAAGCGATCGTCAGTGGCGATGAGAGGGTGTTGCGTGAAGCTGAGCGGCTCGTGTTGCCCGGTGTCGGCGCGTTTGGGGCGTGTATGAAGGCGTTAAAAGAGCGTGGCCACGATCGGTTGGTGAAGGAGAGAGTGAGCAAGGGGACGCCATTGCTTGGTGTGTGCGTTGGGATGCAGTTGCTGTTTGATGAGTCTGAGGAGTTTGGATCGACGCAAGGTTTGGGGGTGTTGAGAGGAAGCGTGCGGAGGTTTAGAGGAGATCTGATCGTGCCGCACATCGGTTGGAATCGGATTCATCAGACGCGATCGCACGAGTTGTTTGAAGGAATTGAAGAGGGATCATTCTGCTATTTCGTGCATTCGTTTTACTGCGAGCCCCGTGATGCGCGGCTGGTTGTGGGTGAGACTGAGTACGGTGTGCGCTATGCGTCGGTAGTTGCGGAGGCGAATGTTTGTGGTGTGCAGTTTCATCCGGAGAAGAGCCAGGATGTTGGGCTGCGGATGCTGAAAAATTTTTCCACTGGATTTCAGGATTTACAGAATTTACAAGATGATCCTGCTAATCATGAAAATCGTGTTAATCCTGTCTAATGCTGGCGAAGCGAATCATCCCATGTCTCGACGTTGACAACGGCCGTGTCGTCAAAGGCATTCGCTTCGTCTCGCTCACGGACGCGGGTGACCCGGTGGCGCAGGCGAAGCGTTACGATTTGGAAGGCGCTGACGAGTTGACGTTTCTCGACATCACCGCCTCATCCGATCGCCGCGACATTGTTGCCGAGCTCGTGCGTCGTGTTGCCGACGAGGTATTTATACCGTTCACCGTCGGTGGCGGGTTGCGATCGGTCGAAGACATTCGCGCGATACTGCGCGCCGGAGCCGACAAGATCACGCTGAACACCGCGGCCGTCGACGATCCGGAACTGATCAAAGCCTGTGCTGAGACTTTCGGAAGCCAGTGCGTCGTCGTCGCGATCGATGCGCGCCGGCGCGAACTCGGCGGTTGGGAAGTTTACACGCACGGTGGTCGTCGTCCTGTTGGTCTTGATGCGATCGAATGGGCGGGGCGCGCTGAGCAGCTCGGCGCTGGTGAGATACTGTTGACGAGTATGGATTGCGACGGCACGCGTGATGGTTACGATATCGAATTGACGCGCGCTGTGTCTGACGCCGTGCGAATCCCGGTGATTGCTTCCGGCGGCGCCGGTAACGTCGAACATTTTTATGACGCGCTGACCGCAGGCGGCGCGAGCGCCGTTCTCGCAGCGTCGCTTTTTCACTTCGGCGAGTTGTCGGTTGGCGACGTGAAGAGTCACCTGAGAAGTCGCGGGCTGGAAGTAAGATGATTAACTTCGACGAGATTCGTTTCGACGAGCGCGGGCTGATTCCCGCGGTGGTGCAGGATGCTGCGACCCGCGAAGTGCTCACGCTCGCGTACATGAATCGCGAGAGTCTTGCGCGAACGATCGAAACCAAACAGACGTGGTTCTGGTCGCGATCGAGAAACGAGCTTTGGCACAAAGGCGAGATATCAGGTAACACGCAGGAGGTTGTGAGTCTCGCGCTCGACTGCGATGCAGACGCGATCGTCGTGCTGGTCAAGCCTGCCGGGCCTGCGTGTCACACAGGTGCGGTGTCGTGCTTTGATATCGGGGCGCAACCGCAGTCTCTCGGAGCTTTGTTGGATCAACTGTACGAGTTGATTCAGAGCCGTGAGCGCGAGCGGCCTGCCGGTTCTTACACGACATATCTCTTCGAAGAGGGCCTCGATAAGATACTGAAGAAAGTCGGCGAGGAATCTGCGGAGACGATTATTGCCGCAAAGAACGACGACGTTGGACGGCTGACTGCCGAATCAGCAGATCTCTTGTATCACCTGATCGTGTTGCTGGTGGCGCGTGGTGTTAGTTTGACGGACATCGCACAGGAGCTCGCGGAACGAGGAAAGGTTCAAAGTGAAAAGCGAGCTTAACGAGCTGCTCGAGTTTGCGATCGATCTTGCGCGTGGCGCGGGCGAGATTACGTTGCAGTACTTTCGCAAGAAGCCGGAGACGAGCAAGAAGTCTGACGGTAGTTACGTCACGATCGCGGACCGAGAGGCTGAGAGCTACCTGCGCAGGCGGATTTCCGAACGGTTTCCTGATGATGGAATCCTGGGTGAAGAAGAAGGTGAGTTGGAGGGTCGGTCAGGGCGTCGCTGGATACTCGATCCGATCGACGGCACGTTTGCCTTTGTGCATGGGGTTCCGTTTTACGGAGTCTTGATCGCGGTCGAGATCAAGGGCGAGATGAGTGTTGGGGTTGTGAATATGCCGGCGCTCGGTGAGATTGTTTCGGCTGCAAAAGGGCTGGGATGTTTTTTGAATGGTGAGCCGGCGCGTGTGTCGACCACCGCTGAGCTCAAGGATGCGCTCCTGTTGTCGACCAGCTTTAGTCGTGCGACTGAGTTGCTGCAAGCGCGTGCCGAGGTGAGCCGGACGTGGGGCGACTGCTATGGTTATGTTTTGGTCGCGACTGGCCGGGCAGACGTGATGCTGGATCCGGTGATGAATCTGTGGGACTGCGCACCGCTGTTGCCGATTATGGAAGAGGCCGGCGGAACGTTTACTGACTGGCGCGGCATGCGGACGGCGTACGGTGGGAATTCAATCGCGACAAATGGAATACTTTTTGACGAAGTCATGAACGTGATATGCACAGAACCGAGCGCGGTAGCGCCGGGTCAGAGTTCCATTGTGACGCCATGAGATAAGGTTGACCCGGCGCTACCGCGCTCGGTTCTGTGCGCTGCTCGGTTGTTATTAATGGTTATCATTCCTGCAATCGATCTGAAGAATGGTTTGTGTGTGCGGCTGTTGCAGGGGCGGAAGTCTGAGATGACTGTTTACCATGAAGATCCGGTTGCGATGGCGCGCGAGTTTGCGGCCGCGGGCGCAGAGATGATTCATGTAGTTGATCTCGACGGGGCGTTTAATGAAGCCGAGTCGCCCAATCGCGCGGTAGTCAGAAGAATTATCGACGCGGTTGATGTAGAAATTCAGTTTGGTGGTGGGGTTCGTTCGCTCGAAGATGTGCAGCAGCTTTGCGATGCCGGTGTGGCGCGAGTTGTACTCGGAACTGTGGCGGCGGAAGAGCCAGCGAGGTTGAGTGAATTTGTGAGCAGCTTCGGGTTGAAGATTTGTGTTGGGATTGATGCGCGTGATGGTCGCGTGATGACGCGCGGATGGGAAACGGCGACGCCGCTGATGGCTGTTGATCTCGCGCGGTCGGTTGCGGAGTGTGGTGTCGAAAGGATTATCTATACTGACATCGCTCGTGATGGCGCGTTGGTTGGGCCAAACATCGAACAGACCCTGGCGGTTGCGCGATCGGCGAATGTACGGGTGACGGCGTCAGGTGGGGTCTCGAGTCTTGATGACATTAAGCGGTTACGTGATGCGGGTGTGGATAGTGTTATTGTCGGCAAGGCTTTATATGAGGGAAGGTTTAAGTTGGAAGAGGCTGTTTTGGCCGCGGATAAACGCGGATTAGAATTATGAGTGAAAGCATATTCAGTGAAGGAATATTGAAGGGGCGCGTCGCGTTTGTTACTGGCGGCGGGACGGGAATTACGGGTGGTGTTGCACGTGCGCTTGCGGAAGCGGGCGCTGCCGTGGCGCTCGTGAGCCGCAAGTTAGACCACCTCGAACCGGCTGCGAAAGCGATCAATGAGAATGGTGGGAAGGCGATTGCTGTTGCTGGTGACGTTAGGCAGCCGGAGGAGGTTGAAAAGGCGGTTGCGCAAACTATCGAACAGCTCGGCAAGATCGACATCGTTGTGAACGGCGCTGCGGGAAATTTTCTGTGTGCCGCGGAGGAGTTGTCACCAAACGGGTTTGGGACGGTGGTTGATATCGATCTCAAGGGCACATTCAACGTTTGTCGCGCCGCTTTTGCGCAGCTCAAGGAACATCGCGGCCAGATTCTGAACATCAGCGCTACGCTTCATTACCTCGGGACGCCGATGCAGCTTCACGTGTCTGCGGCGAAGGCAGGTGTCGATGCGTTGACGCGCAATCTGGCGGTTGAATGGGGACGCTACGGCATTCGCGTGAACGCGATCGCGCCTGGTCCAATCGAAGATACGGAAGGCATGAAGCGTCTCGTGCCCGCGCCGGTGAAGGAGCGTTTACTGAAGAAAATTCCGGTGGGACGTTTCGGAAGAATTGCTGACATTGAGAAAGCCGCAGTGTTTCTCTGTTCTGACGCGGCGAGTTTTATTAGCGGCGTCGTGCTGGTTGTCGATGGTGGACACTGGCTCAACGGCACGCGACTCGGATAAGTCATTGGACAGGATTTACAAGATTTTTCAAGATTGACAGGACAGCTTGTTAATCCTGTCAAATCATGTAAATCCTGTCTACAAATACCTACGATGCTCGATTTGCAACCACCATCGTTCGAAGCGTTTGAGCGCGAGGCGCGGCAGGGCAACGTTGTGCCTGTGGTGCGCTCGGTGCTGGCGGATTTGCACACGCCGGTCGGCGCGTTCATGCGCATCGCCGGTGATTCGCCGTATTCATTCCTGCTCGAATCGGTTGAAGGTGGTGAACGAATCGCGCGCTACTCGTTCCTCGGCGCCGAGCCCGAGATGATCGTGCGCGGCAAGGGATTGCAGACGATCGTCGAGCGCGACGGCAAGACCGAATCGTACCTGAAGGTCGCGACTGAATGGGTCAGGGATTATTTCCGCAGCCGCTCGCTCGCGGTTCGGCCGGGTCTCGTGCCGTTCGCCGGCGGTGCGGTTGGTTATATCGGTTACGACGCGGCGCAGTGGTTTGAGCCGGCGTTGCGCGACGATCAAACACAGCCGCTCGATCCCCCGACTGATGCAGTCTGGATGTTTTATCGAAACGTGATCGCGTTCGATCGCGTCAAGCAGCGACTCGAGATCGTCTCGATTGTTCTTACGGAAGAAGCCGGCGGCAGTCATGAACGACTGCGCGAGCTTTACGACCAGGCGGTCGCGCGCACGAAAGAACTCGAAGACAGGATCTTTGAAACGCCTGTTACGCCGCGCGTGCAAACGCGCAACGACAACGCTGAAAGCGTCGCACTGCAATCAAACTGGACGCGCCGCGCGTTCGAAGACGGTGTGCGCCAGGTGAAGGAACACATCGCCGCCGGCGACTGTTATCAAGTCGTGCTCTCGCAACGGTTCTCGGCGCAGTTTGACGGCGATCCGTTGCAGATCTATCGAGCACTGCGCGCGATCAATCCATCTCCGTACATGTTCTTCCTGCGGCTCGGCGATGAAAGTGTCGTTGGCGCATCGCCGGAGATGCTCGTGCGTTGTCACGGACAGCGACTCGACTATCGTCCCATCGCGGGCACGAGAAAACGTGGCGCGACTGAGACGGAAGACTGGATGCTCGGCGAAGATTTGAAAACGGATGAGAAAGAAATCGCGGAGCACATGATGCTTGTCGATCTCGGGCGCAACGATCTCGGGCGCGTTTCGGATTACGGATCGGTGCAGGTTGATGATCTGATGCACGTCGAGCGTTATTCGCACGTGCAGCATCTGGAGACGAGTTTGCGATCGAGATTGCGTGATGGACTCGATCGGTTCGACGCGCTCGCATCGTGTTTCCCGGCGGGAACTGTGACTGGCGCGCCGAAGATTCGCGCGATGGAGATCATTCGCGAGCTCGAGCCGGATAGTCGCGGGCTATACGCTGGTTCGGTTTTGTACATGGATTATGCCGACAATCTCGATTCGTGTATCGCGATCAGGACGATGGTGTTGCGTGACGGGAAGGCGATGGTCCAGGCGGGCGCGGGGATCGTTGCTGATTCGGTGCCGGAGCATGAGTATGTGGAAACGGTGAACAAGGCGCGGGCGATGTTTCGTGCGATCGAAATGGCGGAGCGTGGGCTGTGAGATAGTTTTAGACAGGATTGGATTGACAAGATTTTTCATGATGAACAAGACGGTGATTGTGATTTTGAGTTTGCTGCTGGTGACGATAAGTATCAGGGCGCAGTCGAATAATCAGATTGAGCCGCCGAAGAAGGCGAATGCGCGTGCGACTGCGACGCCGGCGCCTGCCGGTGATCCGTTCGATGGCGCCACCCTGGAAAAGATGGCGGGGCAGTGCGTTACGCTCGAGACTGAGTTGGGGGCGATCGAGATTGCGATCATGCCTGAGAATGCTCCGGAAGCGGCGAGAAACTTTTTGAATCTGTCGGCTACCGGCGCGTTCGATACGACGACGTTTAGTCGTGTCGTTAAAGGGTTCGTGATTCAGGGTGGGAATTTGCAGACGAGTGAGAAGTGGAGTGAGGCGCTGGCGAGACGAATGAGTCACAAGCTTCCTGACGAGCCCGGTTTAGTGAAACATGTGCGCGGCATCGTCTCGATGGCGCGGACTGACGAGCCGAATAGTGCGACGACGCACTTCTTCATTCTGGTCGGGCCTGGGCCGCATCTCGACAGCAAGTTTGCTGCGTTTGGAACGGTGACGAAAGGAATGGAAGTGGTCGACGCGATCAACCAGGCGCCATCCGAAGAAGAGAAGCCGGACAAGCCGGTAAAGATCAATCGTACCCCCGTTAGTCCGTGTAATAAGTAAATGCTGTTAGTAATCGACAACTACGACTCGTTCACTTACAACCTCGTCCAGTATCTCGGCGAGCTGGGCGCTACGGTTGAAGTGCGTCGTAACGATCGCGTCACGCTCGACGAGATTGAGAATCGCCTGCGTCCAGAGCGGATTGTGATCTCGCCCGGACCAGGGACTCCGAATGATGCGGGAATCACGCTCGATGTGATCAAGCGATTCGCCGGAAAGGTTCCGCTGCTCGGTGTGTGTTTGGGCCACCAGTCGATCGGTCAGGCGTTTGGCGGGAAGGTCGTGCGCGCGCCTGAGTTGATGCACGGTAAAGCGTCGGATGTTCATCACGACGGCAAGACGATCTTTGCGGGATTGGGCGATCAGTTGCGCGCGGGGCGTTATCACTCGCTGATCGTTGAAAGAGAATCATTGCCGTCGTGTCTCGAAATTTCGGCTCACACCGCAGACGACATCATCATGGGATTGCGTCATCGTGAATTGAAAGTGGAGGGCGTTCAGTTTCATCCCGAATCGATCCTGACTTCCGACGGCAAACAATTGCTCGCAAACTTCCTGAAGCTCTGATCCGTTGTGGCTATTCATCCTTTAAGTGAATTCCTCCCGCGGCTGGTGCGCCGCGAAGATCTGAGTCGCGATGAAGCTTTCGATCTGCTCGAGGCGTTGCTTGATGCCGAGGCGACTGACGCGCAGATCTCGGGAGCGCTAGTCGCCCTCGCGGCGAAAGGCGAGACGGTCGATGAGTTGACGGGAATGGCTGAAGGACTGCGCTCGCGGGCCGTACGTGTGATCTCGAAACACGACTGTTTTATCGACACGGCGGGAACGGGATCGAGTCGCGCAAAGACTTTCAACATCTCGACTGCCGCTGCGTTTGTGATCGCGGGTGCGGGGTTGCCGGTGGCGAAACACGGGAATCGTGCGGCGAGCAGCAAGTCTGGCAGTGCAGATCTGTTGACGGCGCTCGGCGTGAATGTTTCAGCGATACCGCTTGTTTCCGAGAACGCGCTCAACGAGATTGGGATCTGCTTCATGTTTGCGCCGCTCTTTCATGGCGCGACGGCGCGTGTGGCGGGTATTCGGCGGCAACTTGGTATTCATACGACGTTCAATTTGCTTGGGCCGCTGAGTAATCCGGCGGGCGCGCCGCGGCAGATCATTGGTGTGTGGCGGAAGGATTTGGGCGAGAAGCTGGCGCAGGTGTTGTCGGGGCTGGGGACTGAACGCGCGTGGGTGGTCCATGGTGACGATGGATTGGATGAGATCACGCTCGCGGGGAAGACGCATGTTGCCGAGGCGCAGAATGGGGAAGTGAGGACGTTTGAGATCGGGCCCGAGGATTTTGGGTTTGAGGTTGGCGCGATTGAGCACTTGCGTGGTGGTGATGCGGAGGCGAATGCGGAGATCGTCGGTGGTGTTCTCTCGGGAGAGCGGAAGGATGAAGCAAGGGCGCTGGTGATCATGAATGCGGCGGCGGCGTTGTTGCTTGGTGGGGCTGCGGCTGATTTGCGTGAAGGAGCGAAGCTGGCGGCGCATGCGATTGATAGTGGAGAGGCGAGGCGCAAGTTGGAGTTGTTGATCGAGGCGACGAGCGGACCGTAACCACGGATTACACGGATTTTGAACGGATGAATGTGCTGTCTGAAATAATCGCGAAGAAGCGAGAACGAGTACGTGAGGCGAAGACTCGCGCGAATCCGCACGCGTTCCGCAGTGCTTTGCAACGCGATGGCATCAATATTATTGCGGAATTTAAGCGGCGTTCGCCGTCGAAGGGGATGATTCGCGAGGGCGCAAAACCGAGTGATGTGGCGCGGGCGTATCAGGCGGGTGGCGCGGTCGCGATGTCGGTGCTGACGGAGGAGGATTATTTTGAGGGATCGTTGGATGATCTCAGGGAAGTGAAGTCCACGGTGGAGCTGCCGGTTCTTCGCAAAGATTTTATTGTCGATGAGTATCAGGTTTATGAGTCTGCCGCTGCTGGTGCGGATGCGATTCTGCTGATTGTCGCGGCGCTTGATGATGAATCGTTGTTGCAGTTACGACGGCTTGCCGAGGATGAGTTGGGAATGGATGCGCTCGTGGAAGCCCATACCAGTGATGAGATGAGACGTGCCGCAGCATGCGGTGCGAAGCTGATCGGAGTCAATAATCGTGATCTCCGCACGTTTGCAGTGTCGCTCGAGACGTCTCTTTCGCTCGTGCGCGAGGCGCCGTCCGAAGCTTTGTTGATTAGTGAAAGTGGACTGAATAGCGCCGCTGATTTGAGACGTTTGTACGACGCCGGTTATCGAGGGTTTTTGATTGGAGAGACGTTGATGCGGGCTGATGATCCTGCAGCGGCGCTCCGTGGTTTCAGAAATGACGCTCGTTAAGATCTGCGGGATTACGAATCTCCAGGACGCGCTCGCTGCTGTCGCTGCTGGCGCGGATGCGCTCGGTTTCAATTTCTATAAGCCGAGCCCGCGCTACATCACGCCGCAACATGCACGCGAGATTATCGAAAAACTTCCGGAGTCGCTGCTTACAGTTGGTGTGTTTGTTAATGAGGAATCAGAGGACGTACTAAACATCGCCAAAGAAGCTGGTCTGCGAGCACTTCAACTACACGGCGACGAGACGCCCGAATACTGCCGCGAGCTCGCCGACTATTACGTCATCAAAACGTTCGCCGTGTCAGACTGTTTCGATATTCAAGCGGCGCACACCTACAAAGTCGAAGCCATAATGCTCGATACGAAACACAATAATCTCCGGGGCGGCACCGGCCAGGTCTTTGACTGGTCAATTGCGCAACAGGTGCGTCCTGTGATCCCGAAACTCTTTCTCGCGGGCGGCCTGTCGCCCGAAAACGTCAAAAATGCTGTGGAAATTGTGCGTCCGTTCGCCGTTGACGCGTGTAGCGCGCTCGAAGATAGGCCCGGAAAAAAGAACCATGAGCGCATGCGTGTATTTATAAACACGGTTCGGGGCGTCGCGCCTTGACGTTTCCCTACAGTCGCGGAGTATCCTAACCCTTGCCCCTAAACATAGAAATCTCAGAAGGTCCTCCCCGAACAACTTTATTTGATTTGTCGACCTCTGCACGTCTGGATATGACCCCGAGGGCTGAAAAAGAACCAACCACCCGACCTTCCGACCGTTTGCGCGGTCGCGTGCTTTTGATCGCGGACGATCGGGCGCAATTTGTCGAGACTCTCAATGACCGTGGTATCGACGTCTTTGGTGTTTCGAACGGCACTGCCGCCATTGTTTCGCTCACGCGAACGCGGCCACACCTCGTCATCGCCGACGCGACGACGCCCGGTTTGAGAGTCAGGGAGCTCGCGAAGATGCTTGCCCAGGCGGAAGATGGAATTCAGCTTCTGCTCGCTGGCCCGGAGCCTTCGACTGTTCCCGTGCGGCGCGCGGCGATGCTTGAAGGCGCTTTCGATTACTTCTCGTTGCCGGCTGAAGTTGATCTGCTGGTCGAGCGAACGCAGCAGTTAGTGTTGCTGCGCCAGAAGATCGATCGTTTGCGAGCTGATGCGGATCTGGATTCGCTGACGGGACTTGCGAATCGTCGTCGCTTTCGTGTCGCGTTGGCGCGAGAGGTTGAGCGCTGGCGGCGGTATCGTGTGCCGTGCGCGTTGCTGATGCTCGATATCGATCACTTGAAACTCGTGAACGATCATTTTGGGCATCCGGTTGGCGACAGTGTGATTCGTCAGATCGCGCAGACGTTGAAAGAGGTTTCGCGTGATAACGACACGGCGGCGCGGCTCGGTGGTGAAGAGTTTGCGCTGTTACTCGCTGGTGTCGATCTCGACCGTGCGGTGTCGGCGGCTGAGCGCTTGCGGACAGTGCTGAGTAGTAAACGTGTTGAAGGTGTTGGGATGGTCACGGTGAGTATCGGGGTGGCGGGCTGTCCGGAGAGTGCGACGTCGGAAAGAGCGCTTTACTCGGCGAGTGATGAGGCGCTGTATGTGTCGAAGAACGCAGGACGCGATCGCGTGTCGGTTGCCCCGCCGGTGCAGGAGAAGCTGCCCGGAGTTTGAGTAAGTTTTTACAGGATTTCAGGATGAACAGGATTTACATACTCATCCTGTCAATCCTGATAATCCTGAAATCCTGTCAAAAATGTCTTCATCAGTCACACAGCCTGACGATCTCGGTCACTGGGGACAGTACGGCGGCCGCTTTGTGCCGGAGACGTTGATGGCTCCGCTCGAAGAGTTGACCACGGCGTACCTCGCGAGCCGTGATGATGAGTCGTTTCAATCAGAACTTCGGGACTTGCTGAAGAACTACGTCGGTCGACCCACACCACTGTCTCTGGCCGCGCGGCTGACCGAACATTGTGGCGGTGCAACGATCTATCTCAAGCGCGAAGACCTCCTGCACACCGGCGCACACAAGATCAACAACACGATAGGTCAAGTGCTTCTCGCCCGGCGCATGAACAAGAAACGCATCGTCGCCGAAACGGGCGCCGGCCAGCATGGTGTTGCGACGGCAACCGTCTGCGCGCTCTTCGGTCTCGATTGCGTGGTCTACATGGGTGCCGAAGACATGCGTCGGCAGGCGTTGAATGTCTTTCGTATGCAACTGCTCGGCGCGGAAGTTCGCGAAGTAAATGCCGGCTCGCGTACGCTCAAAGACGCGATCAACGAAGCCCTGCGCGACTGGGTGACGAACGTCGGCGATACCTATTACTTACTCGGCAGCGCGCTTGGGCCGCATCCATACCCGCTCATGGTGCGCGATTATCAGAGCGTGATCGGCCGTGAAGCACGCAAGCAAATTCTCGAACAGGAAGGCCGGCTGCCCGATGTTCTCATCGCATGTGTCGGTGGCGGCTCGAATTCGATCGGACTATTCCACCCGTTTCTCGCCGACACACAGATCAAGATGATCGGTGTCGAAGCCGGCGGCTCGGGCAACGAGCTGGGCCAACACGCCGCGCGATTCAATGTTGCCGGTGGCGGCCGACCGGGAGTGTTGCAGGGCACGATGAGTTACGTCTTGCAGGACACGAACGGCCAGGTAGCAGCGACTCACTCCATCTCGGCCGGTCTCGACTATCCTTCAATCGGTCCGGAACACGCGTTTCTGCACGATGCTGGTCGCGTCGAGTACGTTTCCGTTTCTGACAGCGATGCGCTCGAGGCGTTTCAACTTCTGTCAAAACTCGAAGGCATCATTCCGGCGCTCGAGTCGGCCCATGCTATCGCACAGGCGATAAAGACAGCGCGCGAGATGAAGAGCGATCAAATCCTTGTAGTGAACCTTTCCGGACGCGGAGATAAAGATGTAAATTCCGTGCGCGAAGCATTGGAGTCGTAACCGTTGGGACGCATCGCTGACGCCTTCACAACTCTGAAGCGAGACGGAAAGAAGGGATTCATTCCCTACATCACCGCAGGCGATCCCGACCTCGCAACCACCGAACAACTACTCATCACACTGGCGCAGCACGCGACGCTGATCGAGCTCGGTGTACCGTTCAGCGATCCGATGGCTGATGGACCAGTGATTCAACGCGCTTCGGAAAGAGCGCTCAAAAACGATTTCGGTTTGCAGGACATTCTCAACGCGGCGGCGCGCGCGCGAAAGCAGATCGAGACGCCAATCATTCTTTTCAGTTATTACAATCCGTTGCTGCAGTTTGGTTTGAAGCGAGTGGCTGGCGCGGCAAGGGGTGCGGGGATCGATGGCGTTTTAGTGACTGATCTGACGCCGGAAGAGTCAGGTGAGTTGGAAGCGGAGTTGCGCGCGCACGATCTGGATACGATTTTTCTGATCGCGCCGACGTCGACTGATGAGCGTTTGAAGCTCGTGGCGGAACATGCGAGTGGATTCATCTATGCTGTGTCGCGAGCGGGTGTGACGGGTACGCGTGAGACGGTGAGCGCCGAAGCGGAGAAGCTTGTCAGTCGTATGCGACAGTTTTCGTCGCTGCCGATCGCGGTTGGATTTGGTATCTCGAATGCGGCGCAGGTTGCTGATGTGAGCCGGTATGCTGATGCGGTGGTGATGGGATCGGCGATCGTGGCCGAGATGGAAAGGTTGATGGGGGAGCCGGATGTTGCGCGGCAAGTGGGCGAGTTTGTAGACAGGATTACAGGATTTTCATGATTCACAAGATATGTTAGAGTGCGCATGTTGAATCACATGTACCTCACGAGGGTCCGGAACAAACCTCACCCTCAAGCGAAAATTAACTGTTGCACAGATGAAACACTGTGTTATTATCTGCTCACTTTGAGAAGAGGAGCGGAAGAAAGAGATGTATGCCATGGCAGATGACCGAGCGAGTGCAGACCGCGGCAGGGCAGTAGAAGCCGCTTTAGCAAACATTGAAAAGAAGTTTGGCAAAGGATCGATTATGCGACTGGGCGAGCGTGAGGTGTCGGACATTCCGGCAATCTCAACCACCTCGCTCAGCCTCGACGCAGCGATTGGCGTGGGCGGAGTGCCGCGCGGCCGCATCGTCGAGATTTACGGGCCGGAGAGTTCCGGTAAAACTACCCTGGCGCTGCACATTGTGGCGGAAGCCCAGAAAGCCGGCGGCGTGGCTGCCTATATCGACGCCGAGCACGCGATGGATGCCGATTACGCCGGCAAGCTCGGAGTCGACATCGACCAGTTGCTGATCTCACAACCCGATTCCGGCGAACAGGCGCTCGAGATCGCCGAAGCGCTCGTGCGATCTAACGGCGTCGACGTGATCGTGATCGACTCGGTCGCGGCTCTTGTTCCACGCGCTGAGCTGGACGGCGAGATGGGCGATTCGTTGCCGGGTTTGCAGGCGCGTCTCATGTCACAGGCGTTGCGCAAGCTCACCGCGATTGTGGCGCAGTCAAACACCTGCTTCATCTTTATCAATCAGATCCGCGAAAAGATCGGCGTGATGTTCGGGAGTCCGGAAACGACCACCGGCGGGCGCGCGCTCAAGTTTTACTCTTCTTTGCGACTTGATATTCGTCGCATCGGCGCGATCAAAGACGGCGATCGCGTGGTCGGCAATCGCACCAAAGTGAAGGTGGCGAAGAATAAAGTCGCGCCGCCGTTCCGTGAGTGTGAATTCGACATCATGTATGGCGAAGGCATTTCGCGGGAAGGCGATCTGCTCGACCTCGCGGTGGTCCAGCGAGCGGTGGAAAAGAGTGGCGCCTGGTTTTCTTACAAAGGCGAGCGGTTGGGCCAGGGCAGGGAAAACGCCAAGACGGCGCTGAAAGAGAACCCCGAGTTCCTGCGAAAGATCGAGAAAGACGTGAAGGTGAAGCTCGGGTTGCCGGTTCGTGAAGAGCCCGAGGCCGTGAAGGCCGCCACGAAGTAAGCATTAGCCACAAAAAGGCACAAAAACACAAAAAGTAAAGAAGTTAAGAACTCTACTTTTGTGCTTCTTGGGCCTTTTTGTGGCGTAAACTGTCTTGATGTCATCGATCCTCATCAAAAACGGGACGCTCGTCATGATGGACAACGCAAACACCATCGTGCGGGGCGATCTACTCACTAACGGCGAACACATCGCCGCGATCGGTGGCAGTGGGCAAACAGCCGACACAGTAATCGACGCCGATGGCTGCGCAGTAATCCCAGGTTTTGTCCAAACACACATCCATCTTTGCCAGACGATCTTTCGCGGCGCTGCTGACGATCTCGCCCTCATCGACTGGTTGAAGCAGCGTGTCTGGCCCATGGAAGCGGCGCATACGGCAGCGTCGATTACGGCTTCCGCGCGTCTCGGTATCGCTGAGCTGATCAAAGGCGGGACCACGTGTGCGCTCACGATGGAGACAGTGAACCACACGCGCGAGGTATTCAAGGTCGTCGAGGAAACTGGCTTTCGAGCCACCGTCGGCAAGTGCATGATGGACAAAGGTGACGAAGTCCCGCGTGCGTTGCAGGAGCAGACTGCGAGCTCGATCGAAGAGTCGCTCGCGCTACTCGACGAGTGGCACGGGAAAGCGGGTGGTCGTATTCGCTACTGTTTCGCGCCGCGATTTGCGATCAGTTGCACGCGCGAGTTGTTGGCGAAGGTGGCGGAGCTTGCGCGAGCGCGCGGAGTGATGGTCCACACGCATGCATCGGAAAACCGGACTGAGTGTGAGCTTGTCCAGCAGGAGAGTGGATTAAGGAATATTACATATCTTGACAGCGTCGGGTTGACCGGCCGTCATGTTGCTCTCGCGCATTGTGTTCATCTTAGCAATGACGAAATCAGAACGTTGAAGACGACGGGGACGAATGTGGTTCACTGTCCGTCGTCAAATTTGAAACTCGGATCCGGGATCGCGCCGATTGTGACGCTTCTGGAGGAGGGAATCTCCGTATCGCTCGGAGCCGATGGCGCGGCGTGTAATAACCGCCTCGATATGTTCACAGAAATGCGTACGGCGGCGCTGCTACAGAAGGCGCTTCACGGCCCGGAAGTTATGCCTGCCAGTCGGGTTCTGCGCATGGCGACGATCGACGGCGCGAGAGCGTTGGGTTTGGATTCCGAGATCGGGAGTCTTGAGGTTGGAAAGCGGGCGGACGTGGCTGTTGTTCGACTCGATCGCCTGCACGCGACACCTGTTACCGATGTGGTTTCGGCCCTCGTCTATTCAGCCGAGCAGGATGACGTGGATACAGTGATTATTGATGGCGATCTTCTAATGAGGGAACGGGAGCTTTTGAGGCTTAATGAGCGCGAAATCATCTGGGATGCTCAGCTTCAGAGGAAGGTTTTAGCCGCGGATTTACGCGGATAACGCGGATCTTTTTTGTGCTTTGTGCCTTTTTGCGGCTAAAAATGGCTGTGCCAGCTCGAAGGTAGCGACTGCGGGGGGCGCGATCGGCGGCCGAGCTGGCACTGGCGGGCACTATCAATTTTGAATTGGATGGTCGTCTTTTCAACTAGCTGACGTTTGGGCATCAGCGCCACCCGCAACGTCCCGCATTATACACCCAGCCCCGTATCAGTCAACGACTTTTTGTGACTAATCCGACAAAGGTCTTTACAAGCCCTTTACACAGTTTCGTGCGATTTCACTCAGTTTTGAGCGCTCTCAGGTTTTTAATGATCGCATCACGATTTTCGCCGCCCATTGCCGCAAATAATCCCAACAGCCAGGCGCGCTTCGCAGCGAATTGGTCGCTCTGGCTGATGAAGTTCCTGGTTCCCGCGAAACTCCATTCGACTTTGAAGTCTGCTTTCTGACTTTCCAGCGTCTCGATAAGGTTCTTCATTTTCGCTGGCGCTTCGGCAGATCGATTCAGCGCGATCAAGTTAGCGATTTCTACTGCGCGCAAAGGTATCGTGATCTTCGCATTGGATAATTTGTCGAAATTGCCGGTAGTGAAATGGTTCTCTACGAAGTAGGCCGCCGCCGTCAAATCATTTGGATTTCGTTGTAACCACGACTCAGTTAGTTTGAATGCGCGTTGATAGTTGAACAGTATTTCATGCTCGAGGAACCTGGCTCTCTCATACGCAGGCCGAAACTCCGGATACACTTCGAGAACATTCTCGTAGCACTGCGCGGCACTGGCCCATTCTTTGAGGTTGTAATAAGCGCGCGCGAGATTGTTCTGCGCCATCGCCCACTGTTGTGGCCGTAGTTGACGCGTCCAAACCAGCAGGGCTTCGCGGTAAGCCGTCACTGCTTCGCCGAATAGTCCTTCTTCCTGTAGTGCACTGCCAACGTTGTGCTTCGCCATCGCCCATAGCGCCGGCGTTTGCTCGCGAGTGAAAACCACGAGCGCCTCGCGGTAAGCCACTAACGCTTCACCGAACAATCGCTGAGACTCTGGCGCTTCAGCCTTCGTGCCTTGCGCCTGGAGCGCATTACCTAAACTGTTTTGCGTGATGGCCCACGCGCGCGGCAGTTGTTCGCGTGTCCTGACTAACAACGCCTGGCGATAAGCCGCTACGGCTTCACTCAATAGTTTCTGCCCCTCTGATCCTTCAGTTCTTGTGCCCTGTTCCTGGAGCGCGCTGCCGAGATTGTGCTGAGTCTTGGCCCATTCCTGTGGCACGTACTCGCGAGTGAAAACCAGCAGCGCCTCGCGATAGGCGGCGGTCGCTCCCGCTAACAATCGCCGCGCCTCCGCTCCCTCAGATCGCACGCCCTGGGCCTGTAACGCATTCCCGAGATCGTTTTGCGTCATCGCCCACTGGAGCGGTAGTTGTTCTCGAGTTCGAACCGACAATGCTTCACGATACGCTGCGACTCCCTCGCTGATGAAGCGGATGGCCTCCGGCCCTGTAGCCCTGACTCCTTGTTCCTGGAGTACGTATCCAAGGTTATGTTGAGTCGTCGCCCAGTCCTGTGGCCTTGAGTCGCGAGTTAAAACCGAGAGCGTGCGTCGATACGCTGACGCAGCTTCGCCCAGCAATCGCACTGCCTCTGGTCCTTCAGCACGTGTGCTTTGTTCTCGAAGTGAATTCCCAATGCCGCTCTGGTTTTTCGCCCATTTTTCAAAAGCTGCTTTGGTTACATCAGGCGCTGAACCATACTTCTTGAATAGATCGTCGAGATTTTGCTTTAGTTCCTTTTCAATTCGGGCATCGGTCCAGACCGCCTTTGATCCCCGCGCCGTTACGATTACTTCTAAGCCCTTTATTCCAGTCGGTGGGATGATCCAATTTCCGTCGAGAGGTTGATTAATCAAGAAAAGCGTATTGTCGAGGGTGATGACTACTCGCTCGCCCTCTTTCAATTTCGTAGGTAAGCGAATACCAAATTTCCCATTCTTATCGGTAGGCGCCGACTGCTGGTCCGCGATACTGACTCGTATATTCGGCACAGGTTTCCCTTCGTCACTGATGAGTCTGCCATCAATCCTGATCTGCTGGCCCATCGCGACGGTGCTAAAAATAGCGACCGCAAGTGAGGTCCAAACCCACTTCATTCGGTTTCTCTCGCTGAGTTGTTGGTAAGAAGCTATGAAATCAGTCGGACATTATGATGGGTGAGGAGAGAGAATTAAAGGGCTGGCGTTGCCGCCAGCCCCACTTGAAAACAGTGTGTGGTCAGGCTGAATCAGTAATTGATGTTTCCAACCATGGTGAACGTGTAGGCGCCCGTGACGAAGTTCTGCTCGACTACGATTGCAGCTTTTCCACTTACTCCTTCGAAACGCCCAGTGCCGCTTTGAAACACCATGTCTCCGGTTGCGATCCCGGTGCGAAGGTCCATCCGGCCATTTTCGATAACGGTCGGAAGACGATCGCCATTGGAAGCTACGTAGGTAATTGCGCCGGGCACGATCACGATGTTCGGGTCGTTCGGGTCAGGCACGAAATCAATCTTACCGGTACCACTGAACGCTCCAAGGTGGGTTCCGTGACCCGATAACATAAGGTTCGCACCGACGACATTGCCGCCGCCGTCTATGATGAAGGACGCGACGCCATTTCCACTGGAAGCAAATGGACGCTCAGTTGCACTTACCGGAATGATTGCCAGCAAAAGGGCGAGAATAAGACTTGTGGCAGTGATAAAACGCTTCATGATGATCTCCTTCATATCGTTCAAATTGGGCCCTCACAGCGACCCTTACGTTTTGAAGTGGTCGATAATCAGAGAACATCACAACGTCTTGAGAAATAAAATCAACGCCTCGCGGTCAGATGCCGACAAACCAAGACCGAAACGGTGTCCTTTCACCGGGCGAGCCGTAACACCTACTCCTCTGAATCCTGTCGGTACATAGTCATCCTGGAGACGGCGTGGATCGAACCAGTCTTCCAGAGTCGCCACCGAGCCGTTGTGCTCGAACGGTCCGCGATACCACACGCCTTTAAGCGAAGGAACTTTGTAGTAGCCGGTGCCGCGACGTGTTTGTGTAGCGAGCCGCGAATCTGTACCGACCGACGCCCAAAGAACGTCATACATCTGCCGGTGCTCTCGAGGTACTTCAAACTCATCGACCGCTACGAGCGCGTTGCTTGTGTAAAGCGGCGGTGTATGACAGGCTGCGCATCCTTCTCGCTCGAATATTTTCTGACCTCGCGCCACTAGTCGATCGGGCTTATTCGGGTTCGGCGGTGGTTTGAGCGAATAGATGTAGAGCGATAGCGCATACAGTTGCTCATCACTGTTGCGTAGCAACTTCGATGGATCGGGCAAGGTGCGAAAGTCTCTCGTGCCGGGAATGAATCCACTATAGCTCGCCAGATTGTCAGCGCCCTGGTTCAAAGCCGCATAACGCATCATGTCAGCGATAGAGCGGTGAAGTTGCAGACCCGTGTGATCGAGATACTGGCGATCTTTAATGCCGATCAAATCCGGCACCTGTGGCGGGAACATTGGGTTCGTGCCATGTCGCGCAATGACTCCCGGTGGTATTGCTGCGTGCATTTCGGCAATCTTTTCAGGAGACATCTGTTGGATATCGTGCAAAGGATCGGGCTTAAACCAGGGGCGCGTCAAAGAACGAGCGCTCGAAGCCAAGCAATTGTTCGAGCTTGAATCTATTTACGATCAGTGCAGTCGCTCGCTCGAAAGGAAAGTTTCCTTGTGCGCCTTTAACGACGGCGCCGTCCGGCATCACTCGTGTGTGACACATCGCGCATGAAATTGTTCCTTTAGAGCGCTAACGTCGAGCGCGGATTCCGGCTCTTGTTGTTGAAGCCACTCGAGGTATCCGGCCGGTTCTTTTCCTGGTGCATACACCGGATAGTTTTTGTAGATCGTTCGAACGGGTATTCGATAGTAATAGTCCGATGAGATTTGTTTCGGTGACGCGTTGGAGTTAACTAATGGAAGTTGCAATCCCGCCATCTCTGCGTCGTCCCAAACGCGGGGAATCGCTGGGGCGAAACGCGAAGTGTTTACATGGGCCTTTCTTTGACTCAGAACAACGAAGACACTTCCCGCCAGTAAGATGAAGATCACGACAAACTTAATTCTGTATAAAGACATACTGCTCCTTTACTAAAAACGGCAAAATCGAGCAGTGGACGGTAAGGCAGTGTGAGGTCAAAAGTCCTGAGAGACTTATGAAAGTTTTCTGAGAATTGCGGAGTTTGCTAGGGCTTCGGCTTTGGATTCGCCGATTTGTAAACTTCGATGAACTGATCAAGGTGGCTGTTTAGAATTCTTACGGGGAGTATGGATCGAGAGTGCCCGGCGCGATGGGCGGATATTTTTTCAAGCTGGCTTCAAACTCAGAAACGATCTTCATCATCGGCCCACCGACCCAGCCGTTAGGAGTGAGTGTCGCCGGATATTCTTCCTTCGGATCTGAGTAGAGATCGTAAATCTTCGGGACGCCTAGCTTCGTCGGCGAACTCCACCAGTCGCGCTCAGCGTCGTAGAACGTCATCTTGTAGTTGCGCCATTTCACTGCTTCCATACGATCGGCAACATAGACCGGGAAGCCCTCACGATTAGATTTTGGTTTACCAAGGAAGAAGTCGCTTTGATCTACACCGTCAATCGGACGGTCTTGCGGTATTGTCGCACCAGCAAGCTTCGCGAACGTAGTATAGGTGTCGACCTCATGTACGATCTCATTGCTGACGCGACCGGCAGGAATCTTGTTGGGCCAGCGAATAATGAACGGCGCTCTTAGCGAGCCTTCCATGTGCGTAAAGTAATAACCACTCCAGGGACCAGCGGATCCGTTCGAAGGAAAGGTTGGATCCGGGCCATTGTCACTCGTGAAAATAAATATGGTGTTGTTGCGGACGTCAAGCTCATCGACAGCGTCAAGAATCTGACCGACGTTCGCGTCCATTTCGGAAAGGGCGTCAGGAAAGTCGCCGTTGCCGGTCTTGCCGGCGAACTTAGGATTTGGCAGTGCAGGAACATGCACGAGTGTAAATGGCACGTATGCGTAGAAAGGTTTTTTCGCGCGCACACTGCGTTTCATGAAATCGATCGCGCGACGGGTGCACTCGCCATCAATGAGTCGACGCTGCTCCAGATCGTAGACCACCAGCTCGCGGCTCTTTTCACCTTTACGACCTTCCATGATGTGCATGAAAGGCATGCCTAACGCCTTCGCGCCGGGCTGCGAGGGAAACATCGACTCATCCGTCGTGCGCGGAATACCATACCACTCATCAAAGCCTTGATCGTTTGGCAGCCGGCCTTGAGCACTGCCGAGATGCCACTTCCCGAAATGACCAGTCGCATAGCCCGCGACGGAGAGTGCTTCAGCTATAGTGATCTCCCATTGAGTGAGACCATCCGGCGTGCCTGGAAGCGGCACTGAGTGAGTGCCCGTGCGGATCGAGAAGCGGCCGGTCATGAGTGCCGATCGACTTGGCGAGCATTGCGCCTCGACGTTGTAGTTTGTGAGTCTTGTTCCCTCAGACGCGAGCTTGTCTATCCCTGGTGTCGGCGCACCACGTAGCTCACCGCCACCATAACAACCAACTTCGCCGTAACCGAGATTATCCATCAGAATAAAAACGATGTTCGGTTTGGCCGTTTGTGGTGGACCGGTGAGTGACAAACCCTTTCCGCGGATCGTAGCTAGGGTCGCCAGAGAGACTCCGTAGCGCAGCATGTCTCGTCGGCTTACCTGCATTCCGTTTTTCACCGCAGATCTCCCGTCACTTTTTGTAGGGTTAACAAGGCTTTGCACAGAAGTAACTACCTATTGATTTCTCTGTGCAACCTCTGTGTTCTCTGTGTCTCTGTGGTTAACTAATTCACAGCAATAACTCACCACAGAGGTTGCACAGAGTAGAACGCTCTCAGGAGTTTTGTGCAAAGCAGGTTAACAAAGACTAGTAAAAGCGGAGTTTGGGAACAATACCGAAGATTACGTATTTTGTAGTGGGCCACCGATCGTAGTGGCCCACGTCGCGCCGCATGTTCACTGCTGCAATTGGGCAAGAAAGTACGCGTAATCAAAGTACTCTCTATCTGATTGAACTTTTCCGTCCGGGTTGATCTTGAAGATGCCGACGCCGTCTACGAAGAAGACGTTTCCAGTCTTGGTCTTGAAACGTAACCTCCATTTGATGGCGGCTTCCTGACCGGCCACTGTGACGTCAAAGTGCTGGACCCTGATTTCATTCAAGATCGTCGGGAACGTTTCCAGGTAAGCAATGATGGCTTGTGTTCCCTGTACCGGTGTAGTTCCGACCGGGTCTTCAATCGTGCCGTCAGGAGCGTAAAGAGCTGCGGTCCCTTGAGCATCGAACGCGGCGAATTTGTTGAAGACATCCGTGACGATCGCTTCGATCTGTTCCGGAGTTAGATTGTTGGCCGGAGCCGCCTCGACCCGCTTGACGTTCGCCGCGACCAAAAACATGAGCGCCATTCCCAGCGCTGTCATTCTTTTCACAAAACTTAGATTTCTCATTTCTTCTCCTTAAATATTGCGTTGATCCGAGGCGCACATCACCATGCCATCGAATGCGACGACGGCGATGACGCCAATGACTGATGTAAGGAGAAGTTGTTGAACCTTTTCCGATATTACCGCGGTGCGAGAACTTTTTAATTGATTCAAAACGAGATAATCCCAAAGACAATTTACGAGCAAGGAAGAAATCCTGCCCACTCATGTCCCGTGAAGAATGAAGTAAAGTGATCACCCTCTGAAAGCCCGCCCGGAAATATTCGTGGATCCGGATCATGCATTACGTAGATGTCCAGTCTTCCGTCATCCGAGGAATTCGCGGCAGATTTCTGTTGGGCTTGCTCGTGCGAAAACTCAGTGGTCAAATCCGACCCGAATGGACCGGTCTTCCCAAGAAGAGGCTGTTGTTTGTTATTTGTCACCAGCTTCGAGCTTCCGCGTTTGCTTTCGTTGGACAGCGTATGATCTGAGCCACACTAATTCCGTCTCTGTTGCAGTGCGCCAGGACACGTAAGTTCCCCCCATGAGGGCAGTCACCATGCTGATCCAGATTAGTGTCGCCAGCCCGCTCATTTTTCCTAGAATTAGGCAAGCAATGAGCGCGACGATAATCAAAATACAATTCACAAACCAGCCGCGACTAATACGCACTTTGCTTCTTCGAAACTCAAACTCTCCCACTAAGTCTTTCGCTTCCTGCGAGGTGTATAGCTCGTTTCGGATCTCGGCATATTGATAATGTTCGTCAAACTCTTTCAGGCTTTCACAACGTAACCGTTCTTCTTTCGATCTGAACAACAGATGACTCACGTTTGCTACGACAATACCAAGCAGGTAGATAACAGACACAGCCGGAATCAAGAAGATTGCATTCCCAACTGTGGCTGGTACCGCAAGTTTCGCGAACCAGGATTGGTTCCCGAAAAACGCGTAGCATAACAAGAGGATGAAAAACAACGCGCCACTGCCGACAACAACCATCTCGGCATATAAGGTTGTGATACTCAATTCGCAGCACCTCCTTGGTCTACTGCAACCGAATTTGCAGCAGACTAATAATGAGTATGGCTCAGTGGCCCATTTTCCCCAAATACGATCGGTCACCTGGGTGTTCTCATTTTAAGAACTCCTTTGTTGGTGGGCCGATTTTGTTTGTATTCCCCCCCTCGCTACATCATGCGAGAATCTCCTCGGAACGTCTCATCCCGGCCGGCAATTTTTCAGGGCGGCATTGAAGTACGCACTTAACTTGTGTGTGATAGAATCCGCGCGCGTCCGCCGGTTAACTTCTCGCACCGATCGAAGATTTGTATGACGCAGCCACTCACACAGAACATCTCCCTCCTCGCAGACCCGAAAAGTCTGATTTCTCTGTGCAACCTCTGTGTCCTCTGTGTCTCTGTGGTTGTTTTTCCTAAGCAATCGTCAACCACAGAGACATAGAGAACACAGAGGTTGCACAGAGAAGGACATGTATGACGACTTTTCGAGCAAAGCTGAGCGTTGGCAGAGAATCAATGACTATTTCTCTCGGCTCTGGAAAAGACGCCGGCGGAACGCTCAACGTTTATCAACGCCGCATGCAGCGACGATGAAGACTTCGGAGGTGTCCGTCTTATGAAAAAAGATTCGTCTTGAGCGAAGGAGCAAATAAAATTGGTGGCACTTGCCGGTTGCGACTATTGAACCCATCGCCCTGTCGCAAGCAGTACTCAACCAGTCGTCCATTATTCCTTACCCCACTCTCACGTGGAGAAAGAGTCGATTGTGCCTCTCAAGAGCTATCTACGGTCGGCGCTAAATCCGATCTATCGGGTTCGTTCTTATTATCATCTACCAGGCATAGCCAAGAGCGAACGTCGCAAGGATCTAAAAGGCTTGGGTCCCGACTATGGCATTGAAGCTGAAATAGCTG
>DASYFE010000140.1:0-104854 GCA_036498585.1 Pyrinomonadaceae bacterium
CTGATTCAGGGGCTAAAGCAGCGCACCAATTTCGTAGTGGTTGGGCGAAACACGCCCTGAATCAAGCAAGTTTGCTTTTGAACTGGGAGATCTAACAGAAATCGACAGCGCATTTATCATGGCGCTCAGAGAAACGCATCGCTCCTAAAGTAAAGCGAGTTTTGCAAGAGGCTCAAGATTTACAAGATTTTTCAGGATTGACATGTAAATCCTGTCTACAACTGACTCGTAAACTTACCCGTTTCCGGGTTAACATGAGCCCGTGACTTTAGCGACTATTGAAGAGGCCGTGGCCGAGATCCGCGACGGCCGCATGATCATCATCGTCGACGACGAAGATCGCGAGAACGAAGGCGATCTGGTCTGCGCCGCCGAGAAGGTCACCCCCGAAATCATCAACTTCATGGCCCGGCACGCTCGCGGCTTGATCTGCCTGCCGCTCACCGAAGAGCGGTGCGACGATCTCCACCTGACTACACAGGTCGCAGACAACACTTCGTATCTCGGCACAGCCTTTACGGTTTCAATCGACGCCCGTCGCGGCATCACGACCGGAATCTCGGCCGCCGATCGCGCCACGACGATTCTCGTAGCTGTCGATCCCGAGTCGCGGCCACAGGATCTCGCGCGTCCCGGTCACATCTTCCCGCTGCGCGCCAAGAACGGCGGCGTCCTCGTTCGTCCCGGACAAACCGAAGCCAGCGTCGACATCGCACGTATCGCCGGTCTCTATCCCGCCGGTGTGATTTGCGAAATCATGAACGAAGACGGGACGATGTCGCGTCTTCCAGAGCTTCAGAAGTTTGCTGCGCAACACAATCTGAAGATGATCAGCGTTGCCGAGCTGGTGCGGTACCGGATTCGCAAGGAGGCGCTCGTCCGCCGCGTAGTCGAAACCGATTTACCAACTGTCTACGGTAGATTCCGCGCGATTGCTTACGAAAACGTGATTAACGGCGACGTCCACCTCGCGATGGTGATGGGCGACGTGGAGACTGACGATCCCGTGCTCGTGCGCGTTCACACAGAAAATGTGACGTGCGACATGTTTGGCTCGTTGATCGACGACACGGGCTTTCAACTCCACACGGCGCTCGAGAAGATCTCGGCGGAGGCGCGCGGCGTGGTGCTGTACCTGCGCCAGCGCGAGCATAGTTTGGATCTGGTCAATCAATTGCGTACGTACAACGTCATGCAGCAACAAGGAATCGACAAACGAGACGCCAGTTTGGAAACTGGTTACGGAATCGATCGCGACTATGGCGTGGGGGCGCAGATTCTCCACGATCTCGGGTTGCGCAAGATCTTATTGCTTTCGAATCATCCCCCCAAAGTAGCAGCTCTGGAAGGTTTTGAGCTCTCAGTAGTAGGCAATGTTCCGCTGGGCCATCCTGCATCTCTGAAGGACCAGCAGGGCGTGGGCGATAAACCTAAATGAGGTTTGCCACCAATAGGCACAAAAGACACAGCTGATCTTTTTGTGACTTTTGGCGCCTCTTTGCGGCACTTACAAATCTCTCCCTCAAGAAATTCAGATTTCCCCGGCGTTGCGAAAACGACTGTAGGTTATGAGTGTAGAGAAGAAGCCTCCTATACGTAAGCGCTGGTATTACTTCAGGCGCCGGCACGTTGTGATCGCGACGGCGATTGTGGGCATCGCTGCGCTCGTAGTCATCCTCCTGGCCCTATTTCTGTTTCGACTTGGGTTCGTAGATCGTTACGTCGCGAGCCAGATCAAGAACACGTTCGCAAACTACGGTATTCGCGCTGAGATTCGCGAGTTTCACGCCACGTTCCCGCCGCGGCATGTCGAGATGAACGGCGTCGAGCTTTACGACTCCGCCACGGGCGCGCAAATAGGGAAGATCGATAAGCTCCTTGCGAGCGTCAAGATTGAAGACCTCTACGCGCTCAATCTTCAGCGCAATATCAATCTCGAGGATCTGAAGATGGAGGGCTTCGAAATCTGGGTCACGTTTGACGACCAGGGCCGCTCAAACTTCAGCAACATCCATATCCCGCCGCCCGAGCCAAACCGCCGCATTCTGTTTGCGTATGCGGCTGCAACCATCGAGATTAAAAATGGCGTGGTCCATTACGGCGACGCGCGTCACGACATCTCAGGCGAGGGACGAAATCTTCAGATAAATATACAGCCTGACGCTCCGAACGTGCCGATTGGGACACGCATGACGGCTGTCCAGCTCGCGCTTTCGAATTCGACTTTTACTTACGACGGCCGCCCCATTAACAACATCGATATCCAGGGGCAGGGACGCTTCAATCAGGAGAAAGCGGAGATTCAGCAGCTCGTGCTGAAGTCGCCTGTCGCCGAAGCGAGGATGGATGGCGTCCTGGACGACTGGCGTGCGCTTCGTTACACGATGAACGTCACGTCGTCAGTCGATCTCACACAACTCTCCGATACGTTGCAGGCCGGAACGACGCTTCGCGGCGCGGGTAATTTCAGCGGCACGATCACGGGCGAAGGCGATCAGTTCAAGCTCAACGGGCAGGTGCAGTCAGACGCGCTAGCCGCCGACAACCTGCGTTTGCAGGGACTGAACGTTAGTGCGAGTGGCTCAGTGCAGGGCAAGACTTACGAGATCAATGGAAAAGCCGTTGCCGATCTGCTGAACGCCGGTGACTTTCAGCTCGACTCGTTGCAGATCGCCGGCAATGTAATGGGAACGGGAACGAACTTCCGCTGGATCGGTGAGCTTCGCGCCGCTGCGGAGAAGAGTTATGGAACGACGCTGACGGGACTGATTCTTCGCGATGCGCGCGTCGAGATGAACGATGGCGTGCTGAACGCCCACTCAAATCAATTTACTGCAAACGGTCTCAACGCTGGTGGCGCGAAAGTAGACGGCATCACCGCTTCAAACCTGCAATTTAAGAATCAGAACAACGTCACGACCGGCACGATTGCGAACGTCAAAGCCGGGACGGTTTCAGCGTCGGGCGCGCAGGTCAAAGGCGTGACGGCGAACAACATCGACATTACGGATCGCGATGGAGTGACGAGCGTCGTCGTGAAAGACGTGCAGGTCGGGGCAACGAGCGCTGCGGGTGCTGAGATTGGAAGTCTGAACATCGCAGGCGTGAAATTGTCGGTTCGCATCCGTCGAATCGAAGGATCGACTGCCGATATCGACGCGGGCACAGTGAAGTTCGCCGATGGCCAGGCTGAAAACGTGAAACTCGCGAAACCGGTGTTTGTCGTTGAGCCGTCCGGAACCTATCGAGCGACTGCGGACCTGAGCATCGGCGGCGGCGTGATGGGCCGGATGAACATGGGCCAGGCGCGCGCGAGCGTAGTTGCTACGAATCGTGAGATTCAGTTCAACAACTTTACGGCGGATGTGTTTCGCGGTCGTGCGAGTGGAAACGCGCGCGTCGCGATTGGTAAAGGCGGCACGTCGCAGGTCACGGCTGATTTCAACGACATGGAGATATCCGGACCGCTGACTGCTATAGCCGGTAGTGCAGTTCCGCTTGCCGGACGTGCAACTGGCCGAGTCGATCTGACGTTTCCCGGCACCGACTACAAACTCGCATCCGGAACGATCACGACTCGTTTGACCGCAGAAGCAGGCGAAGCAGACTCGATTCCGATTAACGGCGAAGTCGCCATGCGCGCGAACCGCGGCACGTTTGATATTCAACAGGTAAACCTGCAAACACCGGCGACCCGGTTGACTGCTACCGGCCAGTTCTCCTTTGAAAACGATTCCAATCTCCAGGTCGACTTGAATTCATCGGACGCGGCTGAGCTACAGGCTGTTTTGATCTCGTCAGGGCTGCTGCCTGAAGTCGAAGAACAGATGCGCGCTTATGGAATCGAGCTCGGCGGGCAGCTCGCGTTCAACGGAAACATTCGCGGCAAACTCACGTCGCCCAATCTTAATGGCCGCGTTTCGATGGGCACGCTGATCGTGAACGGCAATGAGCTTGGCGCGCTGTCGGCGTCAGTTGCGATGAATGATGCCGAGATCCGCATTCCGGACGGCAGTCTCGCGGAACGCGACGGTGGCGGTGTTCAGTTCTCGCTCGTGAAGCCGCGCGTCGGCGAGAACAACATGTCTGTCGAAGCGACGCTCGATCGCTTTAGTGCTCGAAATCTGCTCGCGCTCTCGCCCTTGAACGGTAACAAGCAGCTCACTTCCGACACACAATCCGATCTTTCCGGAAAGATAAGCGTGACTGGCATTCCCGACGCGATGAGTGGCAGCGCCGATCTGCGTTTTGGACCCGGCCGTCTCGCAGGCGAACCGCTGCAAGGCATGTCAGCGAAAGCGACGTTCAATGGACCAAACGTCAACATCGAGAGCGTCGATGTTCAACTCGTCGCGGGACACATCGTCGCGAACGGCAACTTCAACACGAAAAGCAAAGCATTCGATTTCCAGGGCAGGGCTGAGAACATTCAGCTCGCGCGTTTGACTGCGCTCGCAAACAGACCCGGCATGCCGTCAGTCACCGGCGCTGCAGATTTCAACGCCCACGTCTCCGGCAATCTGTCGGACCAGGACTTCTCCGCATACCAGATAACGTTTGACGGACAGGGACGCGACGTAACGATCAATGGTCGTCCGGCCGGCACTGTTGCGCTCACCGGCCGAACAGAGAACCGCCAGCTCAGTATCAACTTCACGACCGGCGTCTTTGGACCGCCGCAAGTCGTCGCCGCACAGATCAATCTCGCGAGTCCGGCGCTCGCCTCATCTGTCGAAACAACTTTCACGAACGCCGATCTGACCAACTTGTTTCAGATCCTGATGCCCGGAAGTGGCGTGCGCGTAAGTGGCCGCGCAAACGGAACCATCAAAGCTTCCGGAAACCTGCTCGACGACGATGCTCAATTCTCGCTCGCAGGCTTAACCGGCACCGCGAGCTTTAGTGAGCTCAGTTTCCGTGTCGAAGACGTGCAACTCGACGCGACAGCGCCTCTGGTTGTTAAGTTCATGCCAGGCGAGATGGTCTTCGAAGGCGCGAGATTTACCGGCCCGGGCACAAACATCGTGCTCGACGGCACGCTTGCCACCGCGAGTGGCGGCAAGCAGAACCTGAACATCAACGGCGATTTGAACATGCGCGTGCTCAACGGCGTCTCGCCCGACTTCTTCTCGTCGGGCACGGCAACCGTAGCAGTTCGCGTCAACGGCACGTTTGAAGCTCCTCGCATGCTTGGAACGGCGTCGCTCGAAAACGCGTCGGTGTCGGTGTTGCTCGGCAACGAGCGTTGGACCGTCGCCAACCTGAAAGCGGCATTGAGATTCACCGCAAACCAGGCGCAGATCGATTCGCTCGAAGGCACGCTCGGTGGCGGACGTATCACCGCTACAGGTGGCGCGTTGCTCGAAGGGTTTACAGTCTCGGCTTTTCGTGTCGCCTTACACGGCACCAACATGACCGTGCCGTTTCCGCCTGACTTCCGCTCGACACTCGACGCCGATGTTGAGGTCCGCGGCTCTTCGCGCGAGCAGTTGATAGGCGGCGTCGTAAACCTTCGTCGCACGGAATACACGAAAGACATCGAGCTCGCGGATTTGATCAATACGCGACGGGAGTCGATCGAAGAGGGCGCTGAGATCGAGCTCGCGCGCACCGCCTTATTTACGGCGCTGCGAGTTGAAGGCAGAAACGCGCTCGTGGTTCGAAACAATCTCGCCGACCTCGTCGGCTCTGTTTCGCTGCAGTTGGATGGGCCGGTAAACGATCCGACGATCTCCGGAAGAATCACGGCCACGAGCGGCACGATTAACTTCCGCAACGATCGTTATGACATCACGAGAGCACTCGTCGATCTGCCGCCGAGCCGCAGCGCCGATCCGATTCTCAACATTCAGGCAGAGTCGCAAATCAGAGGTTATCGCGTGCTTGTCGGGCTGACCGGTCCGCTTTCGCAGCCGCAGGCTGCGGTGCGCTCAGAACCCGCGTTGCCGCAGTCAGACGTCGTTTCACTGATCACGACCGGCCAGCTCTCAAATGCCGATACGAGCTCGTCGATCCTCGGGCAATCGGAAGTCGGCGCCGCCACGAGTCTATTGACTGACGCGCTCATCAACGCGCCTGCGCAACGAGCGACGAGCAAACTCTTTGGCCTGACGACTTTTGAACTCAATCCCGTGATCGGCGGCACAACGGGCTCGACTCCCGCCGCTCGACTAACGCTCGGCAGACGAATCAGCAAGGAAGTGACAGTCACGTATTCGACGAACGTCATTTCAGACCCGAACCAGATTCTGGCGCTCGAGTATCGCGTTTCCGATCGGCTCTCGTTTACAGCGCAGTATGAGCAGGCTTCCACGAGGCAACTGACCGCGCGCACCAACAACTTTAGTTTTGAAATCCGTTTCAGGAAGAGATTCTGAGCAAGGGGTAAGTTAACGATTGACCGCGAAAAAGCACAAAACACACAAACTGTTGCTTGTGGTCATGCTCGGTTTCTCTCTTCTGGCGGTGGCGCGCGCGAGTAGCGGAAAAGACGCGCGCATCGAAGATTACGAAGGGCGACAGATCACCGCCGTTGAGGTCGTCTTCGAAGGAACCGCCGCCGCTCCTAATGCTCAGGCTGAGTTCCTTGCCCTCCTTAAAGTCGCACCAAATACAACTTACTCGGCAGTTCACGTCCGCGAATCGCTGCAAGCGCTGTTTGATTCAGGTCGCGTGGCAAATGCGCGTGTTGAAGTGATCGAAGAAGGTGCGGCCCGCACTGGTCCAGTCAGGCTACGCTTCGTCGTGCAGCGACAGGTTCAGGTTGGCGAGGTGCGCATCGAATTGGGAACTGTTACGGGTTCGCCAATCTCGACTGACGAGCTGCGTTCGCGGATCAGTTTTGCACAGTCAGGGAATCGTCTCACCAAACAACTCATTCTGCGCAACGCCGATGAGATTCAAACGTACTTGCGCGATCGTGGTTACTTCAATGCGACTGTCGAGCCGGTCGAGCAGCTCGGACCGCGCGGTCTTCGTGCGACAGTGACGTACAAAGTCACGCCTGGCGAACAGGCGAAAGTCGAAGCGTTCGATATCCAGGTGGCAGGTTTCGATGCGTCGACGGTTCGGAATTCGCTGACGCTCCAGCCGGGCGTGCCTTTCACTCGCGACGCTTTGGGTGAAGACGTGAAAAAGGTGCGTGACGCGCTGATCAACCTCGGCTACCTGTCGCCTGTGCTTGACGATGCCCGCGTCGAGCGGGATGCGGAAAAGAATACAGTCAGGATCTCGCTCAAGGGCGCAGTTGGTCCGAAAGTCACTGTCTCCGTTAAGAACTACGAGATGAGTGAGAAGTCGCAGCGCGATCTGTTGCCGGTGAAGCGCGAGGGAAATGTCGACTTCTCGGCGATCATCGAAGGCGCGCGTCGGGTCCGTAACAAGCTACAGGAAGACGGTTACTTCTTCGCTGACGTCACCGCGATCTGCACGGTCAGTAATCCACCAGCCGATCTCGGTCAGAATGGTACCGAAGACACTTGCCAGAACCTCAATCCGACTTCGCTAACGGGCCACAACGTCACGATCGAATACAACGTGGAGCGCGGCCGGCGCTTCCATCTCACCGACATTCGCATCACGGGAACGAGCCACCTGACGTACGACGACGTTGCGGCCGACCTGAAGACTCAGAAGTCGAATGCGATCGGTTTGATTCCGTTTCTGGGTTACGGGCGTGGTTACACGAGTCTCACGTTACTCGAGCAGGACCGCCGCACGATCGAGGCTTACATGCGCGACATTGGTTACCGCAAGGCAAGCGCGCAGGTTCTACAGGGCGTCTCGATCAATGGCGATAGCCTGATCATCACGTTCCAGGTGAATGAAGGCCCGTTGACGCGCATCGCCGGCGTCGAAGTAAAGGGAAACAAGATCTACACGGACGAAAGAATTCGACAGACGCTGCGGACCGTGATCGGCGCGCCTTACTCACGCTCACTGGCGCGCACCGATGCGGATCGCGTGGCGACGCTTTACTCGCGCCAGGGTTACTGGAATGCGCGCGTCGACTTCTCGATCGTTGAGCTGCCGCAAAAGAACAACGAAGAACAAGTGAGGCTTGTCTACACGATCGCTGATGAAGGCGAGAAAGTGTTCGTCAATCAGATCCTCGTCAACGGCGTGACCGGCGACCAGGCCACTCGTCGCAAGAAACGGGACGCGATCCGCCGCGCGATTCCGCTTACTCAGGGCGACGTGCTCCGCGCCGATCGCGTTTCAGACGCAGAGCGTGAGCTGTATCTCACTGACGCTTATCGACAGGTCATCATCAGGACTGAGCCCGCCGGCGACACAACCACCGGTTACAGGCAGCGCGACGTGATCATCGACGTCGAAGAGAAACCACCGAACGTGATGGATTACGGTGGCGGTTATTCGACTGACTTTGGTGCGCTCGGACTGTTTGAAATCAGCAACGTAAACCTGATGAATCGTTTGCGTCATGGAGCGGTGCGATTGCGTGCGAGCGGTCGCCAGCAGCTCGTGCGTCTTGAATATCTCGATCCGCGTTTCGCCCGTTATAACAAGTACGACTTCGCACCACTCGCGGCGTCAGTCGAATACCAACGCGACTCGACGATCACACGTTTCTTCCGTTCGGCGATCGATCGCGGAACGATGGGCATCGTGCAACGGCTCGACGAAGATGGAAATCCGATCGATATCTTTGGTAACCAGGTAAACGAGCCGACGATCAATCGTTTTACTGCCGCTATTGAGACGCAGCGCGTGCTCGACAGGCGAACGCGCACCATCATCTTCGGCCGCTACAGCTATGAAGATGTGCGGCTCTTTAATCTCGAGAGTCTGGTGGTGCGGCCGATTCTCGAGCCCGATAGCAAGGTGCGATTGTCGCGTTTTGGCGCCTCGCTTGTCAGAGACACGCGCCAGCGGTGTGAGCCTGGATTGTTGGCGCGGAGTATCGATGATGACGATGACTTGCCGGGCCATCCGGGTGAAGTCTGCCGTTATAACCAGGTCGATGCGACGCGCGGCGGGTTTCTGAGTGTCGACTATGCGGTGGCGTTGCGGCAGCTCGGGGGCAACATCTCGTTCAATCGTTTTCAGACTACTTACAGGCATTACTACAAAGCGAGTTGGCTGCGCGATACGGTGCTGGCCGGCAACGTGACGTTGGGGCTCGCGAACATCTTCAATCCGCGAGATCGCGACGGAAATGGAACGATCGATGAGATTGATAAGACGTTGCCGATCAGCGAGCGATTTTTCTCGGGCGGCTCGACCACGCTGCGCGGGTTCAGTTTCGAAGAGGCTGGGCCAAGGCAGGTGGTGATTCCGGAAGGTGAGTTTCGAGATTCGCATAAGAACGTCGTGTTTCTGAATCCGTTCACGGTGCCGGTGGGTGGGAATGCGCTGGCTGTCCTGAATCTCGAAGCGCGAGTGCCGCTGACGCGCGCGGTGCAGGTGGTGCCGTTTTACGATGGTGGCAACGTGTTTCGCCGCATCGGGGATTTGTTTGGAAAAGAGGACACGACGCCCGTTCCGCCGGGAGATATTCTGGCGGCGATCAACAAGGCGAACTTACGAGCGCACTGGACGAACACCGTTGGGGTGGGGTTCCGTTTGCAGACGCCGTTTGGCGGCGCGCTGGCGGTGGATTACGGGTTTCTGTTGAACCCGCCGGAGTTTTTGATTCCGCAGCGTGGTCCGACGAGTCTTTTTGACGGGACGCCGGCGATATTTCGACTGCACCGCGGGAACCTGCATTTCAGGATTACGCAAACGTTTTGAGGAGCACACGGATGACACGGATTTCAAGAACGATTTTCACTGCGTTGGTTGGCGTGTTGCTTTGCTCCTTCGCGCCTGTGTGTTCAGCGCAGCAAGTTGTCGACAAGATGGTGGCGACTGTTAACGCCGGCGTTCGCACGGATCTGATCACGTATTCCGATCTCATGTGGCAGCTAGCTCTTCAGCCGCATACTGTGCTCGATAACCCGAGTTCCGAAGATCTCAATCGCGCGCTGCGACTGCTGATCGACCAGCGCCTGATTCTTCAGGAAGCTGAAAAGATCCCGACGATCGTTCCCACGCAGAAAGAAGTAAGCGACGCGATTGGCGAGTTGTCCCGCAAATTTGCCTCTCTTCCAGAGTTTCAGCAGCGTCTGCAACGAGTGGGATTGACGAGCGAGAAGCTCAACGAGATCGTCGAGCAGCGCCTGAAAATGGAAAAATATCTGGATTTCAGGTTTAGAAATTTCGTAGTAATCAGTCAGAAGGAGATTGCTGATTACTACCGAGACGTCTATACGCCACGCGTTAAGGCCCGTTTACCGGGACGCATCGTGCCGTCGCTGGAGCAGGTCCGCGACGAGATTGAGAAGACGTTGATGGAGGCGAAGATTGAGTCTGACACGGATGCGTTTCTCGATCAGGCCAGGGAACGTGCGGAGATTGTGACGTTGAATCCGGTTTAGTTCGGTCATGAAGATTGGATTAGCACTTTCCGGTGGTGCGGCGCGCGGGATGGCCCATGTCGGCGTGTTGCGAGCGCTGCTGGAGCACGGCATTCGAATCGACTGTATCGCTGGAACGTCGGCGGGATCGATTGTGGGCGGTGCATTCGCGGCAGGGATGCCGATCGACGACATTGCGGAGTTTGGGCGTAAGCTGCGTTGGCGCGATATTGGTCGCGTGACGATGTCGCGACTCGGCATACAAAGCAACGAGCGACTCGAACAGTATCTGAGAGCGCGGTTGCCGGTTACGAAGTTTGAAGAGCTGTCGATACCGTTTGCGGCCGTCGCCACTAATTTGATAACCGGCGAGGCGGTCGTGCTGAAGGGTGAAGGCGATGTGCCGTTTGCGATTCGCGCGAGCTGCACGATTCCCGGTTGGTACGTGCCCGTGTTGGATCAGAAAGGGCGGCAACTCGTCGATGGTGGTTTGGTGGCGGTTGTGCCGTCGTCTGTGACGCGTTCGCTTGGGGCTGACCTTGTGATTGCCGTCGATGTGAACAGGGAAGGCGCGACTTTCATCACCCCGTCGAGCTCGGTGATTGGTGTGTTGTTGCAGTCGATGATGGTGGTTCAGAAGACGGCGTCGAGCCGGCAACTCGAGATGTCGGATCTCGTGATCAGTCCGAAGGTCGGACACATTCGCTGGGACGAGATGGGCCGTGCGGACGAGTTGATGGAAGCGGGTTACAAAGTCGGGCTCGATAGTATTTCCAAAGTCCGCGAGCTGATTGATTCCCGTCCTGAAGTTCCTCACCTATTAAACATTTCTTAAAATCACAGGATATCGGAAGCACTGAAGGATGGTTATCGAGGCTAAATCTCTGCCCGATCCACGACGGAGCCGTGTCAAACGACGTTTTGTTCGACTCGGTCTCGTCCTGGTCTTGATCGTATGCGCGATTGCGGCTGATGCCGTGGCGCGTTCATATCGCTACTACTCACAAATCATTGATGCTCGACTCGCCAGTGGTTATCTGACCAGTCGCCCCGGACTCTACGCCGCTCCGCGCGTGCTCGAAGCCGGGCAGAAGTTGTCACGCGAAAAGCTTGTTGCCGTGCTGCGTCGTGCTGGTTATGTCGAAGCAAACGCGAGCGACGTTTGGAGCGGCAGTTTTATCCTTGTCGATACATCGCTCGAGATCCGGCCTGCTCGATCAAAACAAGTGGTGCGGGTGACGTTTACTGGAGATCAGATTGCTGAGATTCGCGGTGATGGGGCTTTACTCGATTCGTTCACGTTGGAGCCCGAGATCTTGTCGACCGATCTAACTTCAAAAGCCGGAAAACGCGAAGTATTAAGCTTTGGCGAGATCCCTGCGTCGCTGGTCCACGCGATACTCGCGATCGAAGATCGTCGTTTCTTCGAGCACTCGGGCGTTGACGTCAACGGCCTGGCCCGCGCGCTGCTGAGAAATGTGGCTGACGAGCAATTAGCACAGGGCGGATCCACGATCACGCAACAGCTCGTTAAGAACACTTATCTCACGTCGGAAAAAACTGTTCAGCGCAAGTATGCCGAGGCGATGCTGTCGTTCGCGCTCGAACGTCGACTCTCGAAGAACGATATTCTTGCGCTCTACTGCAACGAGATCTACATGGGCCAGCGTGGCGCTGTGGCCGTGCGTGGCGTGAAGGAAGCGGCGAAGGTTTTTTATGGAAAAGAGCTGCGCGATCTCACCCTCTCGGAAGCAGCGACGCTAGCCGGAATGATTCAGAGTCCAGCGCGTTACTCGCCTGTGCAACATCCGGAAGCAGCGCGAGCGCGAAGAGATACCGTACTGGCTGCCATGCGAGAAAATGGCTGGATCACGGCTGAGCAAAGTAGGGTGGCGAGTGCTGAAGCAATTAGTGTTGCGCCGGCCGCCGCGGTTGATGATTCACTTGCACCTTACTTTGTCGATTATGTGAATCGACTGGCTGAGTCGCAGTTTGAAACGTCAGCAAACCGGCAGCGAATCTACACCACGATCGATCTCGAGTTGCAGCAAGCGGCGGAGCGAGCGTTGCAGAAGCAGTTGGATCGGCTCGATGTTGTTTACGCAAATCGTGGCCTGAAACCGCAGGCTGCACTCGTCGCGCTCGATCCGCACACGGGCGACGTGCTTGCGATGGTTGGTGGCCGGAAATATGCGGGGTCACAACTGAATCGCGCCACGGACGCGCTGCGTCAACCCGGTTCGACGTTCAAGCCGTTTGTGTATGCGGCGGCGGTTGAAGATGGATTCTCCCCCGTGCGGATGTTTATGGATGCGCCGCGAGAGTTTACTTACGACCGCAACAAGATTTATCGACCCGCGAACTACGGCGGCGGTTATTCGATGACGGAAGTGACGATGCGCACGGGGCTCGTGCGGTCGTTGAACGTGGTGACAGTCGACGTTGCTCTGCAGACGGGGCTCGCGCGCATTTCGAACCTCGCGGTGCGATTTGGTTTGCCGAAGCCCGAGCGCTATCCCGCGCTCGCGTTGGGGACGGAGGAAGTGACGCCGCTGCAGTTGGCCTCTGCATATGCCACGTTTGTGAATGAAGGCCGGCGTGTCGAGGCGAAGGCTGTAGCGAGTGTGGGCGAGCCGCCCGCGACGCATGCGGCTTCGGTGGCGGTGGACCAGGTCGTGAGTCCGCAAACGGCTTACATGATCACGAACATGCTGCAGGGTGTTGTTGAGCGTGGTACGGCGCGTAAAGCTCGTGGCGCGGTCCCTGGTACTGCGATCGCGGGGAAGACGGGAACGTCGCGCGATGGTTGGTTTGTTGGTTATTCACCGAACCTCGTGTGTGTTGTGTGGATCGGTTTTGACGATAACAAGCAGCTTGGGTTGACGGGTGCGGAGGCGGCGCTGCCGGCGTGGGTTGATTTCATGAATGACGCAGTCGCGATGCGGCCGGATCTTGGTGGTGAGAATTTTGAGTGTCCGGCGGGGATTCAGTTTGTCGAGATTGATTCCGTGACCGGATTACGTTCGACTGTGACTTGTCCTGTGCGCGAGTTGATTGCTGTCTCTGATCGGATGGCGCCGACTATGGAGTGTTATCTACATGGAAATCTGCCGGCGCAGCAGGGCGGCAGTCCGTTCGCTGAAGAGGTAGAAACAAAGCGTGAAGAAATTGCGGTCAAGAAAGTAATGCCGCTTCCGAATAACAGGGCAACGCGGGTTGAGGTTGATTTGAATGGGCGGCGATCGCTAGTCAACGACATGCGATAGACAGGATTTACAAGATTTTCAGGATTCACATGTAAATCCTGTCTAACTACCTTTCCAATATCACCTGCGCGATGGCGTGCTCGCTCGTGTGTGACATCGACAGGTGCGTCGCCGTCGCTTGGAACTTCTCAAAAACAGCCAGCACTTCGCCTCTAAAGATCAAGTACGGCGCGCCGCTCTCGTGCGCTGATATTTCAACGTCCTGCCAGCTAATCCCTCCACGCCATCCGGTTTGCAGTGCTTTCAACGCCGCTTCTTTTGCCGCGAATCGCGCCGCATAATGCTGCGCGGCCACGACACCGCGCGAGTCGCAGTATGCACGCTCGGCTGCGGTGTAGACGCGATCACCAAAGCGCGGCGTGCGCAAGAGCACTTCGCGAATTCGCGCGACTTCGATAATGTCTATACCAATGGAAATGATCACAAGCGACGACCAATTAACCGAAGCTGGATTTTACTGGCGCGAGACCGACGGCGTCCGCGCCCTTGTTTGTGCGCCACTCGAAGCAGATGGCTTCGTCAATGGCTTCTCAACGCGTCTCGGCGGCGTCAGCGACATGCCCGCGAACGCGCTCAGCCTGGCGGGCTTTCATGATGACGCAGCGGAGAACATTCTGGAGAATCGTCGCCGCTTTCTCAAGCTTTTTCCGGGCGAGTGGACGCTTGCGGGTTGCTGGCAGGTCCACGGCAGCGACGTGCGCGTGGTCCACACTATAGAAGATGCGAAGCCTGCTGAGAATACGTTGGGCGAGACTGTGTACTGCGATGTGATCGTCAGCGACGCGAAGGGCGTGCTGGCCGGGATTAAGACTGCTGACTGCGTTCCGATCTTGATTGGGGATCCGGTGACAGGTGCGTTTGCGGCAGTTCATGCTGGTTGGCGCGGAACGTTGGCGACTGCGGTGATCGCAGGTGTTGAGCGATTGGCGAAAGATTACGAGGCGAGGCCTGAAGATTTGCGCGCGGCGATTGGTGCGTCTGCGGGACCGTGTTGTTACGAAGTCGGGAGCGAGGTGATCGAGGCGTTTTCGAGTAAGTTTGTCGACGGAGAAAAGCTGTTCACACCGACGCGGGCGGGCCACGCCACGGTTGATTTACTGAAAGCCAATCGCGACCAGTTGATCTCGACTGGAGTGAAGCCCGAGAGAATGCATACCGCGCCGATCTGCACGATGTGCCGCACGGATCTGTTCTTCTCATATCGGAAGGAGAAGAGCGTTCACGGGAAAGTCGGTCGGTTGATGGCTGTTATCGGCTCTACTCAACGTTGAGCCACATCTTTACTTCACGCGTGACGGGCGGGAAGCATGATTCATCATTGCACGCCTGAAATCGCAGCTTACCTTTGATCTCACCCGATCCACCGGAATAGTTTGCCGGCACGGTAACGTTGAAACGCATAATCGCCTTGCCCTCATAAACCGCAACTGCGCCCTTTGAGAACTTCAAATTGCGCATCAACGCGCGTGGATACGAGATCGGACCAACCTGCAATCCCGACGGTGTTTCAACGTCGAGCTTGGTGGCGACAAGAAACTTATCGAGCGGCTTGCTTGATTGCACGTGCAGCCCGTTTGGAATGTCCATCACGACGCTGGCGCGCACGACGCGGCCCTTCTTAATTTTGTCTGGAGCTAGCGAGCCGCTGACGTTCACGTCACTCGACGACTGCGGCGCTGGATTCGAATAGAACGTGACGGGAAGCAGCAGAATGATGAATAACGGAAAAACGTGACGAAGTTTGTTCATTAGTTAGCTCCGACTAGATTGGTTTCGACGCGATTAGTAAGTGTAGATTGACGCGCCGCCAGTTGCCCGCAGGCCGCAAAAATATCCCTGCCGCGCGGTCGCCGCACGTACGTGTGAATCCCTTTCGACTCGAGAATGTTCTTGAATCTCTCGACTCGTTCATCGCTTGACGGTTGATACGGCAGCGGGTCCGCAGGGTTGTGCGGGATCAGGTTTACTTTCGACTTGATCGTGTGGCGGTTGAGCAGGTTTGCGAGTTGTCGCGCCTGCTCGTCTGAATCGTTCACACCGTCGAGCATCACGTATTCAAAGGTGAGCTGTTCGTTTGGCTTCAGCGTCTTTTCAAAGACCTTGCACGCGCCCAGTAGCTCGTCGAGCGGCCAACGCTTGTTGATCGGCATCAGCTCGTTGCGCAGCTCGTCAGTCGGCGCAGCGAGTGAGATCGCGAGATGAGGGCGATCGGAAGTGTTTGCCAAATCGAGAATGCGCGGCACGACGCCGGCAGTTGAAACGGTCACGCGATTCGGCACGACGTGCATGCCCTGCGGATTGGCCATGACGCGTAAAGCCTTCAGGAGTTGGTCCAGATTCAGCAGCGGCTCGCCTGCGCCCATCGCGACGAGATTGGTTCCGCGTGGCGGCTTGACGCCGGTTCCATAAGCATCGTTGAGTGCGATCTGGATCTGCTCGACGATCTCGCCTGCGGTTAACGAACGTAGCAAACCGAGTTGTGCAGTCAGACAGAACGTACATTGCAACGGGCAGCCCGATTGCGACGAGAAACAGATCGTGTCGCGGCGCTCCTCGGGGATGAAGACTGTCTCGACGGGCAGGCTGTCGTGCGTTTTCATTAAATAACGGCGCGTGCCGTCGTCAGAAAGATATTGCGATTCGACTTTCAGTGTTGCGGCGCGCGCGATCTCGTTCAGACGCGTGCGCAACTCCTTCGGTAAGTCCGTGATATCGTCAAAACTGCGTAGACGGCGGTGTTGCAGCGCCCCAAAAAGCTGCCGCCCGCGATAGGCGGGCTCGCCCAGCGTTTCCACGAAGGACACCATTTCCGGCTGACTAAGCCCGGTTAACTGCACTGCTTTTTCCATGCAGGGTCATCTTAGCATTTGAGACGGCGCGTCTCATCCGCTGACTTGTTCTTCGGGATTGCGTTTTGTTTGCTGAGCTGAGATTGAAGCGATCGAGAATGAAGCGAGCAGAAGCGCGGTGACGAATCGTCGCAGCATGTGGGCGTCTCCTTAGAGTGCAACGCATTGGTCTCGCGCACGCGCGAGACCACGACGGGGAGACGAGGTGTGAACGAAGAACTGCTCTGTCTAACAGGTAAAGCTTACTGAGTTACCGTGAACTTTTGCGATGGCGACAGCGACTGTCCCGTAACTCGATCTCGAATGCGAATCGCCACTTCATAGTCGCCTGGGCCGAGATTACGAGTGTCGATCAGGCGAGCGAGTGTCAGTCGCTGACCTGAGTCGCTCATGCCCTTCCAGTCTTCCGCCTGTTTGCCAAGCTCTTTACCGTCTCTTATCAACGAGTATTCAACGTCGACTGACGGACGCAGCGTGGTTTGATCGATCCCGGCGTTGTAAACCTGTAGATATACGCCGACGGGTTGACCGCGCTTGTAGATGCCGGAGACGTTCGGGATGACCTTAGTCGTTCCGATCACAAATTGGCCCACTGCAGGTTGATCGACGAGGCTCTCCAGCTTGGCAGCCAGGATCAGCGTTGAAGTTGAGAGTTTTTCCTGATCGTACTTGGGAACGGTGAAGCCGAGCTGTTTCAGACCAGTCGCACCGGAAGCGACGTCGCGAACGATCACGTCGACTTTGTAAGTGCCGGGCGCGAGCGGTACGGCTTTCTGGTATGCGGACTTTCGATCTCTCGCTTCGCTGAGCTCTGTAGCGGTTGCAGTCGTGATTACCGGATCTTCGAAGATTCCGACGCGCCGCCCGGCCACAGACGTGATACGAGCGAAGATGTTCATGCGCGCTTGTTGCAAACCGCCGCTATCTTGAAACACGAGATCCTTGTTTTCAGCCTGAATCGTGAACGCCGTGATTACTCGTTCGTCTGACTGGCGGAAGAAGTCGATTCGCAGATCGAAATTGAGCGGGTTCTCCTCGACGACGCCAGTGTTCACCGCTGTCGCGAGGTCGTTGAATTTTACTTGCGGCGGACGGTTAAGATCGGCCAGCAGTTGCAACCGCGAGAACGGGCTGTCCTGCTCGCGTTGATAGTTTTGATTACCGACGCCGCCGATGCCCGCAACGCGATCGGCTTTGCTGGTCAATCCAAGCTGTTCGGAGAGCGTCAGTCCCGCACCGGGAACCATCAACATCGCGTCTTTTTCGTTGGGATTGCGGGCGATGCGATATTCGCCGCTGCCCGTCGGGTCGACGAACTCGATCTCGACACCCGAACCGACACCACCCAAATAACGGTAGAACCAGATTTCGAATGGATATGTGGTTGTCGAACCGCCGCCTTCGTATGACGGGCGCTCGTAAGATCCGCCCATCGGGTGCGTTTCGCGTTCATCCGGCTTACCGTACATGATCCATATGCGGCCGCGATCAGTTTTCCAACCTGGTATGCCGGAGCTGAAGTGCTCGTTGGCGTATGCGATTCGTTCGTAGTACTCCTCTTTGAACTCGTTCTCGTCAGTGTCCGGATCGGGATCGCGCCGGCGCCAAAATTCTTCGATGAATCGTTCGCGTTCGTCGTCAGTAGCGAGTTTCTTGAATGCCTTACGTTCTTCGTCGGTGATGATGTAGGTAACGTCTTTGTCGAGCCAGTCTTTGTAAGCCTTCTTGAGTTCCGGCTTAACATTGCGAGGCTTGTTGCTGGGATCCTGCTGATCCTGCGCAAATAGACGCGAGCTGGCGCTGGGGAAGAGGCTCGCAATTAGAGCCAGAATCAGGGCCAGACGAAGGGCAAATTTCTGGTAAGACATTAGGGAAAACTCCTGTGATGCGTTGCGAATCGTGCTTTACGGACTGCTGCCGGCTAACCTATGGAAGACCTTGGATTCTAAGTCTCGGTTGAGAACACAGTCAAGGATGCCGCGGCGTTTGGGCTAGTTGCCTAAAAGCCGCGGAAACCTGTGTAAATCTGGGCGTTTAGGTTGCCGTTCGCGGTTTATTGAAAATCCACGCAATGAAGATCGAGATTACGTACAGAACAAGCATCGGGGCCGCGAACAGCATCATGTTTGGAATGTCGTTCGTTGGCGACAGGACGGCGGCAGCGATCAGGATCACGATGAGAGCAGTTTTCCATATTCTGACCATTAATCCGGCCGTGACGAGACCGATACGGGCCAGAACGTAGGTGATCGCCGGCATTTGAAACACGACGCCCATGCCCAGCATGACGATGATTATGAAGTCGAAATAGTCGTCGGCCTTCAGTAACAGACGGAAGTCGGAACCGAGGCCGAGCAGATATTTTGCGGCTGGTGGAAAGATGACGTAGTAGGCGAATGCTGCGCCCAGAACAAAGGAGATCGACGACAGAAGGATAAAGGGCGTTACGTACGCTCGTTCGTGTGGGTACAGGCCGGGTGAGACGAATCCCCAGATCTGGAAGAGAAGAAACGGCACTGACACGCAGACGGCTGCATATAGTGAAACCTTTATGTACAGCGAAAAGGGCTCGAGTGCGGTTGTTACGATGAGCTTATCGTTAATGCCTGTGAATGATTCACCTGTGCTTGTCAGTTCGGTCGGTAGCCGAATGCCTTTGGGAATGACTGTGTTTCCTGCAAAAAGCGGTTCATCACTGAACAATGCCAGCTTGCCCTCGGCGTCTTTGTAAACACGGGCTGTGACTGACGCTCCTGCGGGAATGAGGCTCGTTCCCAATTTTGTTTCTTCAGGGAAAACGTATCGTCCAGTGTCGTTCTCCTTGAGGGTCGTTACCGGAGCGATCATTTCGGCTCCAGTTTGACCTGCGATCGGGACTTGGCGGCGTTGTGCGTCAGCTAGTGCACGCTCGACGGGTGCTGCGAGAAACGCGTAGATGCGGTCCGAAAAGTACCAACACGCGCTGGCGGCGATGAAGACAAAGATGAACGAGCGGATCAAACGGCGGCGAAGCTCGTCCAGATGTTCGAGGAAGGACATCTGGCCGCCGAGTTCTTCTTCGCGTCCGCGATTCGTAGAAAGCGATCTTAATAGTGCAGACATGGGATCAGGTAAAAAATTATAGCCAATCTTGTTTTCTTAATGGTTTTGCTTTGGCTTGCGCGGCTTCGGCCGGAACTTCTATCGGTTCCGGGGGAGTTTCTGCGAGTGCTTCGGAGAAGGTTTGTGGTTGGTTTTCTCGCGCGACCACCAACTCTGAATCTGGAGTATCAACTGTAACGGATACCGCGCTTGTCGCCGGTTCGTATACTGGTGTTGGCTGCGACTCGGGCAGAGCATTATCTTCTGCGCGGGTTGATTCCAAAGCCACTTCTCGTTCCCATGTTCGCTTGAAGTCGTCCGAAGCTTTCCGAAATTCAGCCAGGCCTTTTCCCATCGATTTGGCTAGTTGAGGCAGCTTTCGCGGGCCGAAGAAGATTAATGCAATTAGGAGGATAAAGATGAATTCAGTGCTGCCGAGGCTATCGAGAATGAATGCGAAGAACACGGGTAGTTTCCCTTCTGTAATATTGCTGTCGCTGTAAACCTCGCCGGGAGTGGGAACGCCGGAAAGAGTCGGGCTCGTTTTGGGTGACAGCGAATTGTAGCGCGTCATCGTTCAAAGCAGAAGGCGCGCGGGCGGTTCGGCGACTTTGCAAGGATCACTTAAAATCCTTTTGAATGCAAATGCAAGAATCGGTCGACAAAATTGGAACTCTCGAGTCGTTTGCTGAGTGTGCAGAAGCGGTGGCGGCGACGACGAAGAAACTCGAGAAGGCAGCGATACTGGGAAGTTATCTGGACACCCTCTCAGATGTGGACCTGAGTCGGGCGGCGCGTTATTTTTCGGGCCATCAATTCGCGTCGACTGATGCTCGCACGACGAATGTGGGTGGGAGCATTATCAGTGCAGCGTTGAGTGAAGCGACGGGTTTTAGTCCGGAGGATCTTTATCCGCGTTACGTTCGGCTGGGAGATCCGGGTGAGCTTGCTGCGGAGATCGTTAAGGAGACGAAGCGTTCTGTTCAGCCAACGATCACGTTAGCTGAAACGGAGTCGCTGATGGCGAGATTAAGTGAAACGCGTGGAGTTAAGAATAAGACGGCGTTGCTGACGGCGGTGCTGCATCACGCGACGCCGCTCGAAGCGAAGTATTTAGTTAAATTGCTCGCTGGTGATCTGCGTATTGGTCTTCGAGAGAGTTTGGTTGAAGATGCGATTGCTCGTGTGTTTGGCAGATCTTTAGAAGACGTTGCTTACGCGAATATGTTGCTTGGGGATATTGGCGAAACCGCCACGCGGGCGCGGGCCGGCGAGCTTCGCGATATCAATATGCGACTGTTTCATCCGATCAAGTTCATGCTTGCGACGCCTGCCGCGGATCTTACTGATGTTGCCCGGACGATGCCCGAAGAGTTTTTAGTGGAGGACAAGTTTGATGGTATTCGTGCTCAGGCACATGTCGGGGCAGGGAGAGTGGCAATCTACTCTCGGACCATGGACGAGATCACACATCGGTTTCCAGAGTTAATTGGACCACTCCAATCGTTGTCGACGGATGTCATTATTGATGGGGAGATAGTTCCATCAAATGGCGAAGTGATTCTTCCGTTTAGTGAGCTTCAGAAGCGGTTGGGTCGAAAGAATGTGGGCACGCAGTTGCTCAAGGCTGTTCCGGTCGCGTTAGTTGCGTATGACCTGCTTTATGCCGGTGGAAAGGTGCTGATTGACCAAGCATTGAGTGAGCGGAGACATCTACTGGGCCAGATAGTGTCTCCGGATGGTCCGCTGCGGATGTCTCGGGACAAGCTGTTGAATGACGCCGCGATACTTGATGAGGAGTTTGAACTCGCGCGAGCCCGCGGAAACGAGGGACTGATGATCAAGAGTCCGGGTTCACCTTATAAACCCGGACGACGCGGGCGTGACTGGCTGAAGTTAAAACGCGCGATTGCGACCTTGGATGTGGTAGTGACGGCAGTCGAGGTGGGGCATGGAAAACGTCGACATTTACTTTCTGACTACACTTTTGCAGTGCGGCGTTCGGCTGAAGACGGGGAGTTGTTAAATATAGGTAAAGCCTATTCGGGCCTGACAGATCGCGAGCTAGCGGAACTGACAGATTGGTTTAAAAGTCATACACTTCAGGAGTTTGGCCATGGGCGGGTGCGGATTGTCGAGCCGACGGTCGTGATTGAAGTTACGTTTGACCGGGTTCAGCCGTCGAGTCGGCATAAGAGTGGTTATGCGCTTCGGTTTCCGAGAATTCTCCGTTTACGACCAGACAAGTCAGCGAATGGTATCGATACGCTAGACACGGTTCGGCGATTGGTCGAAGCCAACTGACAGCACGCACGAAAAGGGGAAGTGCCGGGAAAATGACAGAATTGCCATGACGGCTGAATCCCACCCGGCTTTTGCAGCGTAATAGTTTAAAGTTCCTATTGCCACAGAGGCCGGATGGGGGTTACGATGCAGCGCGTCACCGCCTCCCAAGCAAGCTTTTCAATCGTGATCGGTGAGCCCGGACACACAAAACCACGCGCCGCCAGGATAAGCTCTGACAAAGGCTTTGTGGCTTGGTTTGTACGCTACTCAATACACTGATAGAAGGGCTGTCAATATCTCCAAAAACAGGTAATCGGCCGTTTCAACCGTTGTGTCGGTTTCCGGAGCTGGAATAAATATACGTGATTCCTCTGGAGTCGGAGTCGGAGTCGGAGTGGCGACAGCGCCAGGTTGCAAGATGTCGCCCGCAAATGTGTTGAGGGCCAAACTAAATACAAGAAGTGCAGCAAATACGAAGTTTTTGACAGGTTTCATTGATCTTCTCCTCTAAAGTGTAGTCATTGCCCTGTGAGTGGGTGCGCAACCAAGTGGTAATTGGTTGTTTATGATAATATCCGTCAATTGAAAGGCTTGCAAGGTTCCTTGCCTAAAATTGAGAACTGGAGTCTTGATATGGAGTTGGACACAGCCGTGTTTAAGAGCTCGACCGAAAATCCGGTCGCTGACGACGTAATTCCGTTATGTGAGTTGGCGAAAAATTTGGAGGAGGCGGGTGAATTTGAGAGCGCTCGTGAAACGCTGCGCCCTTTTTGGCAAGGATTACTATGCCGGCCGGAAACGACTGGGTTGGCGGACGAAGCTAAGGCGGAACTGCTCTTGCGAGCAGGAACCTTGACGGGCTTTCTAGGAAGCACGAAACAGGTGGCCGGCGCTCAAGAAGCTGCAAAAGATCTCATTAGTGAAAGCGCTGCAATTTTCGAGTCTCTTGGAAAGTCCGAAAAAATTGCAGAGGCTGGTGTGGACTTGGCTATTTGCTATTGGCGTGAAGGTGCCTTGGACGAAGCACGTGTAACTCTTCGACTTGTCTTGGAGCGGCTTGGAGATATTCGAAATGAACAAAAACTGAGGGCCCTTTTAAACAGCGCGATGGTAGAGATAGCAGCAATGCGAGATCGAGAAGCGCTCCGCATCTATCGAGAAGCGGTGCCGCAATTCGACCTTAGTGCCAATCACGCGCTGAAGGGTAAGTTTCACAATAATTATGGCATTTTGCTGAAGAAGCTCGGTCTCTCGGAAAGCCGAGAAGAGTATATCGACACCGCTCTCGTCGAATTTGCAGCCGCCAGTTTTCACTACGAGCAAGCGGGGCATCGCCGTTTTCAGGCTGGCGTTGAAAACAACGTCGGTTTTCTTTTCGCGAGCATCGGAAGATTTGGCGAAGCGCGTGAACACGTGAGCAGTGCTCGCAGCTTGTTTGTCCAGCTTCAGGATCAAGGCGGTGCTGCTTATACAGATGACACGCTTGCGCAGATCTTACTGCTAGAAGGAAGAAGTGAGGAAGCCGAAAGAGTTGCACGGCGTGCTGTTCACAAATTGAAGCGAGGCGGTGAACCACCCGCACTCGCAGAAGCGTTGACAACGCATGGCAAAGCCTTGGCCCGTCTCCGGCAGTCTCAGGTAGCTCGAGTTGCTCTCGATCAAGCGGTTGAGATCGCTCAAAACGCTGGTAACCCCGACCGCGGCGGCATTGCCGCAGTCACGGCCATTGAGGAATTGAACGCCTACCTCCCAGTTGAGACCTTGCAAGACTACTATCGAACCGCTGAGACGCTTCTCTCGAAATCTCAGGACCTTAGCCTTAAAACACGGCTGAGTGAGTGCGCCCGACGTGTTCTTTTAACCGCTCTTGAAAACGCCAACGAGGCAACACCCGCAGCCACCGGCGTGGCATTGACGCCAGGCTTTTCGCTCGATACCGAAGTCCTTCGTTATGAAGGCAACCTTATTCGTCGAGCTCTGGAAGAGTCTGGCGGGAGCGTCACAAGAGCCGCGCGGCTCCTTGGTGTGACCCACCAGGGACTCGCGTTCATTCTAAACGGACGACACCGCGATTTACTATCAATTCGCAGTCCGGTAAAACGTCGCCGTCGCAGCATCATTCGACATCACTAGCCACGTCGTTCAAGCGATGGCCCAAACTCTTTGGCGCTGCTTTCCACAAGGCAGCGCCAAACTTTTATTTGTGCTCTAAGTTAAGTTCTCCTATGATCCAAATCCTGTGAGTACAGCAATGATATCTAAAATCGGCCCCCTCATTTTGATTCTGACCTTGTGGTCAGCGGCGCCTGCACAAACTACAAAACGGCGCGGTGTGGTTCGCAAGCCAGCCGTCACAACACCCCAGGCGCAACCAGTTGCTCAACCAACTCCGGCCAGCAAGCCAGTGCGACCACCTGCGGCGCCTGCTCCCTTACTGAGCATTAATGGACAAACCATAACCACCGCAGATCTTGAACCCGCTTTACGGCAGGAACTCGAGACTCTCGACGATAAGATTGCCGACGCACGACGCAGCGTGTTGGAGTTACAAATCAACACCATGCTGCTCCAGGTTGAAGCAAAGAAGCGGCGCATCGACAGTCATCGTTTATATGAACTTGAAGTCAGCAGTCGTATCCCCACCGCTACTCCGGCCCAAATCAAGAAGTTTATCGATGATAACCGAGACCAATTCACAGGTGTGGATCCCAACGTCGTCAATCAACAAGTGGCTGCTTACCTCCACGACGAAGCGGAAAACAAACTCGCTGACGACCTTGTTAACCGACTGCGAAAATCCAACCCCGTAGTAATGGGCGTTGACATCAATTCGCCGAGTTTGAACGCTGCCTCCGTGGTCGCTACAGTCGGAGGGCAACCAATAACCGCAGCCCCTCTCCTCGAAAGACTAAAACCGATCATCTACAAGATGAAGTCTGAAGCTTACGAAGTCACTAAGCAGCGTGTCGATCGATTAGTCGACGACACGTTGCTGCTGGACGAAGCTCACCGCCGGCAAGTTGGACCAGAAGAAATCGTACGCGCCGAAATAAGTGATAAGGTCCGCCCTCCAACTGAAGCTGAAGTAGCTCAGTTTTACAATGAAAACAAAGCACGCATCTCCGGTGATCTGAATAGCGTACGCAACCAGATTGCGACTTACCTGCAAAACGAATCCAGACAGCGCTACGAAAAAGACTTGTCAGCAAGACTACGTAAGGGAGCCAACATTCAGTGGCTGATAAGTGAGCCCCCTCAACCTATTCAAAACATCAGCGTCGACGACGATCCCGCGCGCGGCGAATCAACTGCTCCAGTAACGATCGTTGAATTCACTGACTTTCAGTGTCCGGCATGCGCCGCGATGCATCCAGTTCTCGAAGAGGTCCTAAAGTCGTACGGCAACAAAGTTCGTTTCGTGGTTCGTGATTTCCCGCTGAACATGCACGAATGGGCGCGCAAAGCAGCCGAAGCCGCAAACGCCGCCAATGCTCAGGGCAAGTTCTTCGAATACATCGCTATCCTTTTTAAGAACCAAAAGGCGCTCGATGTCCCGTCCCTTAAGAAGTACGCCAGCGAAGTTGGTTTGGACCGTGCGCGTTTTGACGCTGCATTGGACCGAGGCGTCTACGCCGCCGAAGTTCAGAAGGATATCGAAGATGGAGAAATGTACGGGGTCGGGAGCACGCCAACGATCTTTATAAACGGAGTACAATTAAAAATTCTGAGTGCTGAAGGATTACGAGCAGCAATCGATCGCGCTGCCGGGATACCAAAGACCAGTTCGTCACAATAAAGATGGTTGTTTCACTAAAACCAGAGCGCCTCAAACGCTACAAAGACGTCGCAATGCTGCTGATCAAATACGGTCGCTCCGATCTGATCAGCGTAGCCGGACTCGAAGGCAGCGTCGTACCTGACGAGATTGCGGCCGAATCCGAGGTTGCCCCCGCAGAGGATCTTGCGAAGGATCTCGAAAAGCTTGGTCCAACCTTCATCAAGTTGGGTCAACTGCTATCCACGCGCGCCGACCTCTTGCCTGGCCCATACCTCGAGGCGCTGAGCCGATTACAGGACCATATCGAACCGTTCCCATATGAAGAAGTTGAGCGAATCGTTTCCGGCGAGCTCGGAGTCAGAATATCGAAAGCGTTCGCTGATTTTGATCCCACCCCGCTCGCCGCAGCATCTTTGGCCCAGGTTCATAAAGCTCACATGCGCGACGGCCGCGCGGTCGTCGTAAAAGTTCAACGACCTGACATTCGCGACCTCATCGTCGGTGATCTTGAAGCGTTGGGCGAAATCGCACACTTTCTGGACCAGCACACTGAGCTCGGCCGGCGTTACGAGTTCGATAACATGCTCGTCAACCTGCGCAAAAGTATCCTGCACGAGCTCGATTTCACGGTCGAAGCAAATAATCTGCACACGATCGCCGAGAACCTGGCAGAGTTTGACAACCTCGTCATTCCCGAGCCTGTCGACGACTTCACCACAACTCGCGTTTTGACGATGGAATTCATCTCCGGCAAGAAGATCACAGCGCTCAATCCATTGCGGCTGCTGGAAATCGATGGCGGTTTACTTGCCGATGAGTTTTGGAGCGCTTATCTGAAACAGTTCCTGGTAGACGGTATCTTCCATGCCGATCCCCATCCCGGAAATGTTTTCATCACCGACGACGATCGCATCGCGCTGCTCGATCTCGGCATGGTCGGCCGTGTCACGCGCACCTTTCAGGACAACCTGCTACGACTCCTGCTCGCGATCAGCGAAGGACGCGGCGAGATGGCCGCCGAAGCTGCGATCAGAATGGGTGAACCGAAAGAAGGTTTTGATCGCGCGTCTTTCGAGCGCCGTATCACCGATCTCGTGGCCGACAATTCCGACGCGGTCCTCAGCCGGATGAACGCGGGTAGAGTAACACTCGACATCACGCGTATCTCCGCTGACTGCTGGTTCCGTCTGCCCGCTGAATTCACGATGATTGCGAAAGCGCTGCTAAACCTCGATCGCGTCGTTTACACGCTCGATCCTCACTTCGATCCAAACAGCATTATTCGCGATCGGGCCAACGAGATTCTCCAGCGCAACATTCTCAAGAGTGTTGCTCCAACTAATCTGCTGTCCGGCGTTGTTGATCTGAAGGAATTCGCTGAGAAACTTCCGACAAGGGTAAACAGGATTCTCGATGCAGCGGGAAACAACGAGCTTCGTTTCAAGGTGGACGCAATCGACGAGAAAGTCATCGTCGAGGGACTTCAGAAAGTTGCTAATCGAATCACGTTAGGTTTAGTGGTCGCGGCTCTGATTGTAGGCGCGGCTATGCTGATGCGGGTTGAGACGTCGTTTCGAATCTTCGGCTATCCAGGACTCGCAATGATCTTCTTCCTGCTGGCTGCCGCCGCTGGACTGATACTCGCTTTCAATATCCTTTACTATGACGAGAAACGCCGTTCCAAACACTAGACGCGGCGCTCTTTCGCGGTTCGCATCAGGTCCTTCAATTGAGTAGCTTTCTTAGCGGTCAGTGAAGTAAACGCCATTCCGAATCCGACCCCCGGCTGATACGACACGACTTGACCGCGAACGGGTAACCACTCCCCTGATGGAAGCTGGATTTCCAGATTAATGTACTCTCCGAGATCGACCTGCGCATAGGTATTTACAAAGCAGCCACCCAGACTGACATCGTCAACCCGAGCTTCATGCCGGCTCGACAGACTTTCCCACCTTGCCTCGAGAAGAATGTGCTTTCGCTCGTTGGTTCTCCGCTCGCGTGACATCAATCGCATTCTAAACGATGCGACTATTCCCGTGGAAAGAGACTTGTATCGGTCTGAGCCGGCATGTACTTCGTGAGCAGCCTGTAGCCAAGCAGGAACAGTACGATGAACGCAAACGTGAGCGGCAAGCTTGTATCAGACTTAACCAGCATCCAGAAGTGAACCACCGCGGCGATAACCGATAGATAAACCAGGCGGTGCAATTGCGCCCAACGCTTTCCGCCGAGTCGTTTCACCATCTTGTTCGTTGACGTAATCGCCAGCGGCGCCATGAGTAAAAACGCGATCATGCCCGCGAGGATAAATGGACGCCTGGCAACGTCCGGAATCACGCTAATCAAATTAAAACCGCGGTCGAACCAGATGTACGTGAGCAGGTGAAGCGAGCCGTAAAAGAAGGCAAACAGCCCAAGCATCCGTCGCAGTTTCACGAGGGAATTGACGCCAAAGATCTTTCTCAACGGAGTGATCGCCACTGTCAAACTGAGAAAGATCAACGTAAGCATTCCCGTCGTCGTGGTGGCGAACTGAAGCGGATTAGGACCAACGCGCTTGCGATAAACATCCGACAAGAGCAGCACGAGCGGTATGAGGGCGTTCACGAAGACGACGACTTTTAAGAAGCGCACATCAGTCATAATCAATAGTTCTTCACCAGATCCATACCCTGATATAAGTGCGCCACTTGCTCTCCATAACCATTAAAGACCAACGTGTTCCGGCGAGTGTATTCACCAATTCGTCGCTCCGTCGCCTGGCTCCAGCGAGGATGCGGAACATTCGGATTCACATTCGAATAGAAACCGTATTCATCCGGCGCCTGTATGTTCCAGGTTGTCGGCGGCTCATCGGCTACAAGCGATATCTTCACCACTGATTTAATACTCTTGAAACCATATTTCCACGGCACGACAAGCCTGATCGGCGCTCCATCCTGCGGCGGCAGCGTTTCGTCATACATGCCCGTCGCCATGATTGTCAGCGGGTGCATTGCTTCGTCGAGTCGGAGTCCCTCGACGTACGGCCAATCGAGTACGCCGGTGCGTTGATTCGGCATTCGCTCGGGATCAAGCAGCGTTTGAAATGCGACGTAGCGCGCCTGCGAAGTCGGCTCGACTTTCTCAAGCAGCTTATTTAACGGGAAGCCAACCCACGGAATCACCATCGACCAGCCCTCGACGCATCGCAACCGGTAAATCCGTTCTTCGAGTGGAAACTTCAACAACTCATCGAGATCAAAAACTTTGGGCTTGTTAACCAACCCTTCAACTGCGACACTCCACGGCCTTGTGACAAACCCTTTCGCCGCATACGCAACTCCACTCTTCGACGTATCGAATTCGTAAAAGTTGTTGTAATTCGTAATCGCTTCCAGCGGCGTCAACTGATCGTTTACCGCGAATCCCTCTTTAACAGCGTCCGAGGTGGGCGCTTTAGTCACTTCCTCCAGCTTGTCGCCTTCAACGTGCGGCGCGGGCGGCGGATTCAATCGCCGGTAAATGAGCGTGGTGGCCGTGGCGGTTCCCGCCATGACCGCCGCCTGAATGAATCTCCTGCGGTTTAGGTAAACTTGCTTTTCTGTGACCTTGTCTGAGTTTTCCGCCATTTTTAGACCTTGCTCTTTAGAATACCTCTATTTGTCGCATGGTTCGCCAAATCCTTACGCTCCGCATTGAAAAGTTCTTGAGTCGCCGCCATCTTAAGGAATAACATCCCGTGGCTCTTCTGTCGCCCGCTAAAAGGACGATTGCGTGGAACAACCCCAAACTGCACCCCCTGACAAAACTGATAACGAACCCGCCGATAAAATTAGCTCCAGAAGCAGGCTTCTCCGCTGGGGAATCGTGCTGTTTGTCGCTGTCGGTATTTTGCTGATCCCAGTCCCTGAAGGGATCACGCCCCAGTCGTGGCGCCTGCTCGCGATCTTCGCCGCAACGATTACCGGCTCAATCGTGCGACCGATTCCCGGAGCGGCGATGGTCTTGTTGGGCGTCACAGCCTTACCGCTCTTTCGCGTAATGCCGATTGGCGAGGTTTTGACCGGTTACGCCGATCCATTTGTGTGGCTCGTCCTGGCCGCGTTCTTTATCTCGCGTGGAATGATCAAAACAGGACTCGGGCGGCGCATCGCTTTCCTGTTCATCAAAGCCATCGGCAAACATTCTCTCGGACTCGCTTACGCACTCGCCTCAACCGAGATGATCCTCGCGACAGTAATTCCGTCAACAGGCGCTCGTTCCGGTGGAATCATCTTTCCGATCGCGAAAAGCCTCGCTGAAGCCTACGAATCACGTCCCGGACCGACAGCTAGACGTCTCGGCGCGTTCCTCATGGCGAGCGTTTACCAGTGCAACGTCATCGTCTGCGCGATGTTTCTGACCGGGCAGGCGTCAAATCCGATAATCGCCCGGTTCGCACACGAAGTCACCTCGATTGACATCACCTACGCGCGTTGGGCCATCGGCGCAATCGTACCAGGGATCCTGTCCCTCTTACTCGTGCCTCTTGTGATTTACCGCGTGTTTCCACCGCAGGTAAAGCACACGCCCGCCGCCAGTGAACTGGCCTCAGAAGAATTGCGCGCCATGGGCCGGATGAGCTCGTCTGAACGCTTGATGCTCCTCGTCTTCTGTCTCGTCGCAACTCTCTGGATGACAAACAAGTTTCACGGCATAGACTACGCAGTCGTTGCCCTCCTTGGAATCAGCGTCTTGCTGCTCACGGGCGTTCTGGACTGGGAAGACATCATTAGCGAAAAAGCGGCGTGGGGCGTGTTCATCTGGTATGGCGGCCTCATTCGTATGGCCGAAGCGCTGGGCCAAACCGGAATCACTAAACGGTTCGCTGAAGCGTCAGCAAGTTTGACCGCCGGATGGAATTGGTGGCTCGCGCTAGCCTTGCTGCTCTTAATTTACTTCTACGCGCACTACGTCTTCGCGAGCATCACCGCACACGTGACAGCGATGTTTACGCCCTTTCTGATCGTGATACTGGCCGCTGGCGCACCGCCATACTTGGCCGTGCTCTCGCTCGCGTATTTCTCAAACCTCGCTGCCTCACTCACTCATTACGGCACAACACCCGCACCGATATACTTCGGCGCCGGCTACACATCGCAACGAACCTGGTGGACTCTCGGCTTGATTGCGTCATTGATAACGATCAGCGTCTGGAGTCTGGTGGGATTCACATGGTGGAAAATTCTCAGACTCTGGTGACGACATGGCTGGATACTCCGGAACACCATTACCAAAGAAACTCGGAATCAGAGAAGGATCGCGAATCGCGCTCGTCAATGCGCCGAAAGACTTTCAATCCGAACTAGGCGAACTGCCAGACAACGTTCAGTTCATAAAGCGCCCGGCGAAGTCGCTCGACATCATTCTGCTATTCGTCGTGAATGAGCGCGCGTTGGCGCGAGACTTCTCGAAGCTTGCAGCAACACTTGTTTCGAACGGAATGATCTGGATCGCGTGGCCGAAGAAGACTTCAGGTGTCGCGACCGATCTTTCTGAGCAACGCGTTCGGCAGATCGGTTTGGATTCGGGACTTGTCGACGTGAAGATTTGCGCGGTCGACGACACGTGGTCAGGTCTCAAGTTTGTTTATCGTCTCAAAGATCGATCGTCGCTCAAGTCGTAAGAAAAAGTTATTCACAGATCCTGTGGAAATCTTTGTGGAAATCATAGTCCTGAGTTTTACAAAGCTGTTACAAAAGCCTATTTAGAACGCTTTGCACACGTGAGCGGCGCAGACAAAAAGCTTTATAAATGAACGTGTTAAGCGTTAAGAGATCGATCGCGTACGAATGAATCATCACGCATGGTCCAGGTGTTTTACGCCCGCGCTACTAATGGTAGGACCATGAAAAAGAAATACGAACGTGTTGCGCCAAACATTCGGCGAACGGTTTTTAACCCACTCAATTTTACTAACGAATTCGCGTGTCGCTCGATCTCATTCGCGACACTTAAGACACAGAAAATGATCGCGTAATGTGAGTGACGTGATCATGTATCCTCTCATTCAAGAGACGTTTGCGTTTGTAGAAAGCAATCTTGAATGTGAGATCGATCGACAATATTTTGGAGTTGGATTCCGTTCGAAACAAATCTGAAAAAGGTATTGCAAAAAAAGTGTCGTTCACTATAATGCGATTCCCTCGCTGAACAATTGATTGCCAATAAAAGAGTTTTGGATCAGCGGCCTGTTGGATGATTGTTGAAGGTTTAATAAGCTCACATATTCTCGCAATGTTGCCCAGGAGACCTTCAACGAGCGGAGTCAGGTAGTTATTGGGGCGTAACTACGTGCGGTAGTTGCGCGAGGCAATCTAGGCGATCGCCCAGTGGGATCTTCGCCAAAAAAATAACTTCCAAATCGATGCCTTTGCCGGAGGTTTTAAGAACCGGATGAGGGTGTAGTGTTGTCCGATTACGGATTGCAAGCAAAGTCTTGATGCCCAGTTGGAGTTGTGTGAAATGGCCGAACTACATTTATCCCCCCAAGTCAAAAATTGCCCTATTTGTACAAAAGAACTTCCCATATCCGAGTTTGGAATTTGCCGCGCGCGCAAAGACGGACGCAATCTCTATTGCAAGAGTTGCATTCGTCAAAAGGTCACTCAAAGCCGTCGCGCGCTGAAGGAATATAAAACGGCTCGCAAGAAATATATCTCCCAACAAGTTGATATCGCGGAGCTACTTTCAAGTGATTCTTCGGCCTCCGGTCACTATCACTCTAAACAGATGAGCAAGTTATCTCCTGTTGAGCGTGTGCGTGATGCGATCCGTCGGGGCTCGCGAACGCAACGTGAGATCGCGCAGGAAACCAAACTCGGAAAAGACGAAATCGGAGACGCGTTAGCTAATCTCCTGCTCTGGACTCACGAGATCAGAACACAAGTCGTCGATAACACTCGGCTCTATTTCCTTAATGAGGCCGACACTACGACTGTCGATGATGGTCCACGTCTGCCGACGCGTAAACGCGACGTGCCCAGCTCGTTTAGTTGTTTGCCGGGATTGATGCCTGGAAGAAACCCGGAGGGTGAGCCCGAAAAAATCGGAGGCTGGGTGGCAGCCTAGCCTCCGTGTTCCGGCAATTCCGCTTGTCGATCCTGATTTCCTCAAGTCAACGAGCGGAATTGTCAGCGGCAATTATCATGATTTAGTCAGCGAATGCCTGGAGCACCTCACTGGCGTGATCTTCGGGCTTTACCTTCTCGAAGATCTTTTTGATCTTGCCTTTTTCATCGATCAAAAAGGTGGTCCGATGAACACCCATGTATGTTCGTCCCATGAACTTTTTCTCTCCCCAAACACCGTAAGCCTCGACGATGGATTTATCCGTATCGGCTAGCAGTGTGAACGGGAGGTTGTACTTGGTAACGAACTTTTGGTGTTTAGCTTCGCTGTCTGGCGAAACGCCCAGCACCGCGATACCCTTCTTCTTGAACTGAGAAAAGGAATCACGAAACGAGCAGGCTTCCTTGGTGCAACCTGGCGTGTCGTCTTTCGGATAGAAATAAAGCACTACCTTCTGTCCGCGCAGATCTTTTAAGCTTACAGTTTCGCCGTTGGCGTCCGTGGTTTTGAATGCAGGTGCAGTAGATCCCTCTTTGAGCATGTTTTGTCCTTTGTCGTTGGTCTGTATCAGAATTGTAGAGGATCATGAAAGCTTCAACAAAAAACAAACACAGCTACTGGATGGTTAAGCAGGAGCCTGAGACTTACTCCTGGGACGACTTCGTGAGAGACGGCAGCACTGATTGGTCGGGCGTGCGAAACTACCAGGCCAGAAACAACCTGAAAGCGATGAAGCCCGGCGACAAGGTCCTCTTTTATCACTCGGGCAAGGGAAAAGAGGTTGTAGGTTTGGCAGAAGTCGTGAAGGGCGCGTACCCGGATCCGACTGCCGACGATCCGCAGTGGGTTGCAGTTGATCTCAAACCAGTCAAGCCGCTCGCAACATCTGTTCAACTCGCAGCTATTCGCTACGACGAACGTCTTAGTCAACTGCCGTTGATTCGGCAGTCACAACTGTCAGTGATGCCGTTGACTAAGGATGAATTTGACGTGATCGTCTCGATGGGAAGCAATAAAACACGCCGGCGACAATGAAATCTTGTCAATCTTGAAAATCCTGTAATCCTGTAAAACAACTTACTCAAACAATAGATTCTCTTCCGATTTATCGGGCACTGCCGACTCACTTAACCTCGGATAAACCTTGAACAGCGGCTCTGGCGCAGGAACACGTTCCTCTTTCAGCGCCGCGTTGATCTCTGTCGCATTCACAACACCCTTTCCGCGGAAGTGATTGTTTGTGATCACGTACGTTTCGCGAGTTTGCTTTGAAACTTCCTTAATGCGCACCAACCACGGATCGAGCTCGTCGACCGAATAAAGGTAATCATAACGTTCATGCGGTTGCGCCTTATCACGAAACCAGTCTTTATAGTTTCTGCCGTGTAGTCTCACGTAACCAACGGGCGACGTTGTTAACGCCTGCGGGCGAATCGACTTCTTAAATATCGGCTGATCGATATTGCAGATCCCGACACCGCGCTCCTCGATCCACTCATAAACGTCCGGCGTGTTCCACGACGCGTGTCTCACTTCCAGGACCAGCGGATAATCTGAAAACTTCTCCAGCAGCTTACCGAGATAAACACGATCATCAGGCGTGTTTTTGAACGACCACGGAAACTGTAGCAGCACTGATCCGAGCTTTCCCGCCTTCGCCAGCACGTCCATGCCTTGCCGATATTCCTTCTCGTCCTTCTTCGTCGCTTTACCCCGCTCGTGGGTAAACACACGGTGCAATTTCGCAGTGAAGACGAAATTTTTATTCTCAGCGACACGCTTTGCCCACGACTTAGTCGTCGTCGGCACGGGCGGCCGGTAAAAGCTGCTATTGATTTCGATCGTATCGAAAAACCGCGCAAGATATTCGAGCGGATCAAACGCCTTCCCCGGCTTTTGCGGATACACGATCCCTTCCCAGTCCTTGTAAGACCAGCCAGCCGGACCAACGCGGATGATTCGTTTCGGCATTAATTCCGTTATAGTCTCGGGTTTGCAAGAAAGCAAAGCATTTGACAGGATTGCCATGATCTACAAGATTAAAGAACACGAAGGGAGGTGAGCTGATGCGGCTGACGGAGATGGTTGCGTGTTCTGGTTGAGCGGCGAAGCTTAGCCCGAGCTTACTCGCTCAGGTTCTGAGCGGGCTACCGAAACAACCTCATGACCCGAATTTGATTGTCGGTTTTGAAACGGCCGACGACGCGGGTGTATACCGCCTGCGAGACGACCTCGCAATCGTGCAGACGCTCGATTTCTTCACCCCTATCGTCGACGACCCATACGATTACGGCCGCATCGCCGCGCTCAACTCCATCAACGACGTTTGGGCCATGGCTGGAACACCGATCACCGCGATGGCGATTACGTGCTTTCCGAAGAAAGGCGTCGATCCTGCGATTCTGAGCGAGATCATGCGCGGCGGGCTGGAGACCGTCAACAAGTATGGCGTCACTTTGATTGGCGGACACAGCGTCGATAACGAGCAGATCATGTTCGGTTACTCGGTTACGGGTGTTATCGATCCGAACAAAGTGGCGAAGAACTCGGGCGCGCGCGTGGGTGATGTAATCATTCTGACTAAGCCGATCGGAACGGGAGTGATTTCCACGGGGATCAAGAAGGGACGCGCGAATGATTCGGTCGTGGCGGGTTCAGTTGAGACGATGCTGACGCCGGGCAAGTACGCAGCCGAAGCGATGCGTGACTTTGACGTAAAGGGCGCGACGGACGTGACGGGCTTCGCGCTGTTGGGTCATGCGTGGGAAATGGCGTGCGCGAGCAAAGTCACGATCGAAATTGATGAACGTACAGTTCCGCTGCTAGACGGCGCGTTGGAATTGGCGTCGCAGGGAATGTTGACCAGCGGGGACAAGACGAATCGTGAATATGTCGGCGCGGATGTTGAGATCGCTGACGCTGTCGATCAGAGCGTGATCAAGTTGCTCTTCGATCCACAGACGGCCGGCGGCATGTTGATCTCGATCGCTGAAGACAAAAGCGAAGCTCTCCTCCGCGCGCTCAACGAGCATTATCCGAAGGCGCGCGCCATTGGACGCGTGCTCTCCGAAAGCTCCCGAAAAATTATCGTGAGCAAATAGGTCCGATTACGCTTTTCGAGCCACAGCGGTTATTATTAACCCAATCAATCATGGCTTCGACAATCCGCGAGATCTCAAGGCAGGATTCCGTCTCCATAGCGGAGCTTTACAAGCAGGTGCGCGCCCGCACGATGCAGATCGTTGCGCCACTCGAGATCGAAGACTACGTCATCCAGACTGCGGACTTCATGAGCCCGCCGCGCTGGCACATCGGCCACACATCGTGGTTCTTCGAAACAGTGCTGCAAGCGCATAAACCGGGTTATCGAGTTTATTCCGAAGATTTCCTCTTCTATTTCAACTCGTATTACGAAGGCTTCGGCGAACGCATCGAGCGTCCGAAACGCGGCACGAAGTCGCGGCCGACTGTGAAAGAAACCGTCGCTTACCGCAATCATATCGACGAACAAGTACTCAAACTGCTGCAATCCCCGGAAAATTTATCGGAGACGTTGCTGTCGCTGGTACGACTCGGACTCGAGCACGAGATGCAGCACCAGGAGTTGCTCGTCTACGACATCAAACATCTTCTGTGCGATCAGTTTGACGTCTCCATGAAGCCACTACCGCAGCCGTCAACCCCCGTTAAAGGCATGGCTGAAATTGAAGGCGGCCTGTTTCGGCTAGGTTACGACCACACCGGCGCGACACGTTCCTACGGCTTCGCATTCGATAACGAGAAGCCCGCGCACCAAGTCTTCCTTCAGGACTACGCGCTCGATAAAGCCCCGGTAAGCAACGGCGATTTTCTCGAATTCATCAACGACGGCGGCTATCAAAACTTCCGCTGGTGGTTCTCCGAAGGTTGGACAACAGTCAATAACGAGCAATGGCGCGCGCCGCTTTACTGGGAGCTGCACGACGGTGAGTGGATGATTCGAGACTTCGCCGGTCTGCATCCCGCTATGCGCAAGAAAGACGAGCCCGTTTCTCACGTAAGTTATTTCGAAGCCTCAGCATTTGCGAAGTGGGCCGGCAAAAGACTCCCGACCGAAGCGGAATGGGAGAAGGCTGCATGTTATGATGCACGCCGCAACGTCAGGACAGCATTTCCGTGGGGCGACACTGACCCCACCAGCAGCAAAGCAAATCTTTTTGAGAACGATTTCTGGTCAGTCGCACCAATCGGCGCTTTCCCGGAAGGCGCGAACGCTTACGGCTGCCAGCAGATGATCGGCGACGTGTGGGAGTGGACCACTTCCGACTACGTGCCGTACCCGGGATTCAAGTCAGAGTTTGACGAATACAACGACAAGTGGTTCGTCAATCAAAAGGTTTTGCGCGGCGGCTCGTTTGCCACGCCGCAGTTGCACATCAGAGCGACGTACCGAAACTTTTTCCACGCCCACGAGCGCTGGATGCTTTCGGGATTTCGGTGTGCACAAGATCGATAAGCGGATCAGGCCTACCTTAACGAAGGAGAAACATCATGTCCCCAGAACTCCGAAGAGTGCTCGCTATTTTTGTGTTTGTGGTATTTGCTGCCGGGTCAACGCTCGCGCAGACCGAAGCACGCAGCAATGCGAAGGCTGAACCCGCCAGCGCCGGCAGTTCAACCGCTGCGAAAAACACGCCCGTCAATCCGAAATACACCACACCAAAGTCTCCGCTCGACACGGCTTACGGCGCGAAGATCGCCGAGTACACGACTGAAAAGTACTTCATGACTGAGCTCGTCGATCACCTGCCGCTGTCAGACAAGGTGCCTTCTCCTGATAAGGTTTTGGGTTACGCCGTCGGAACTCCGAACAAGCTCACCTACACGAAGGATCTCTATCGTTACTACCGCGAGCTCGCGAAGGCTTCGCCGCGCGTGCGCGTGCTCGTCGCGCCGGAAAAGAGCGAAGAGGGACGCGAGCAGATGCTCGTCCTCGTGAGTGATGAAGAGAACCTCGCGAAGCTCGATCGTTATAAAGAAATCACCGCGAAACTCGCCGATCCGAGAAAGGTCACCGACGCCGAAGCACAAACACTGATTTCGGAAGGCAAGCCGTTCTACTGGGCCTCCGGCTCGATCCATTCGCCCGAAACCGGCTCGCCCGAGATGCTGATGGAAATGGCGTATCGCCTCGCGGTTGAAGACTCGCCGTTCATCGAAGACATCCGCAAAAACATGATCATCATGATCACTCCAGCGCTCGAAGTCGATGGCCGCGATCGCATGGTTGATCTTTACAACTATCACAAAGCGAACCCTGGCAAACCGACGCCGCCACTGCTCTACTGGGGCAAATACGTCGCACACGACAACAACCGGGACGGCCTCGGACTCGCGCTCGCGCTGACGCGCAACCAGATGCGAACGTTTCTCGACTATCACCCGACAGTGCTTCACGACCTGCACGAATCGGTTCCGTATCTCTACACGATGACCGGCACTGGCCCGTACAACGCCTGGCTCGATCCGCTGGCTATCGACGAGTTTCAGTTGCTCGCGTATCACGAAATCGAGGAGATGACGAAGCGCGGCGTTCCCGGTGTTTGGACGCACGGTTTTTACGACGGCTGGGCGCCGAATTACATGCTCTACATCGCCACCGGTCACAACGCGATCGGCCGCTTCTACGAAACATTCGGCAACGGCGGCGCTGACACGCGTGAGCGAACTCTCCCCGCCAACCAGACCTCGCGTGTTTGGTATCGACCAAATCCACCGTTCCCGCGCGTGAACTGGTCGATGCGCAACAACGTCAACATGCAGCAGTCCGCGATCCTTTTTGCGATGAACTTCGTCGCGAAGGAGAAGGAGCGCTTTCTGAACAATTTCTACCTGAAGAGCAAACGCTCGATCGCGAAGGCTGCGAACGAAGGCCCCGCGGCTTACATCATTCCCGGCGACACGCCGCGTCCGGTCGAAGCTGCCGACATGGTGAATTTGCTGCGGTTGCAGGGTGTTGAAGTGCATCGCGCGACCAAGGAGTTCAGCGTCAAGGATCAGAAATACCCGGCGGGCTCTTATATCGTTCGCATGGACCAGCCCTATTCGCGCATGGCTGACATGCTGCTCGACACGCAGTATTACAACGTCAGCGATCCAGCGCCGTATGACGACACCGGCTGGACGATGGGCGCGATGCGCAACGTCAAAACCGTGCGCGTCGTCGACAAGAGCGTGCTAGACGCGCCTGCAACCTTGCTCACGCAAGACGCAAAAGTAACCGGACAACTAAGCGGCCCGACATCAGCGGTCGCTTACCTGATCAATCACAACACCGACAACACGCTCGCGACGCTCCGCTTTCGTTTGAAAGACGTGAAGATGAGCGCCGCGGAAGACTCGTTCAAGGTTGGCGATCAGCAGTACAACACGGGAACGTTCATCATTAAGAAAGACGGGAATCCCGCGGATCTGCGGTCGCAGCTGGAGTCTGCTGCTACTGAGCTGGGACTGAAAGCCGTCGGCGTCGACAAGCTGCCGGAAGTGAAGACGCACGAGCTCGCGGTCCCGCGCATAGCGATTGTCCACACCTGGATCAATACGCAAAACGAAGGTTGGTATCGCATCGAGTTTGACAAGTATCAGATTCCTTACACGTACATCTCCGATCAAGTGATCGGCAACACGCCGAACCTGCGCGAGAAATTCGACGTGCTGATCTTCCCACCTGTTGGCGGCTCAGCGCAGACTATTGTCAACGGCATGCCGAAACGTGGTGACCCGATTCCCTGGAAAGCGTCAGCGATTACGCCGAACTTTGGTAACTCGCCGGATCAAACGGATGACATGCGTGGTGGAATGACAGTCGCCGGCGTCGCCAATTTGCAGAAGTTCATCGAGGCCGGTGGTCTCTTCATCACGATTGGCGGCGTGTCGCAAATGCCGATCGACTACGGCATCACGACCGGCGTTTCGATTCAACAAGCTGATAAGCTTCAAGCGCGTGGCTCGATTTACAACTCGACCTTCTCGGATCGAAAGAGCCCGATTGCTTATGGCTACGATGCTGGTTTGCCAATTTACTTTAACCAGTCGCCGGTGTTTCAGGTTCAGACTGGAGGCGGTGGCGGCCCGGGTGGTGGTGGCGGTCAGGGCGGTGGCGCTTCGTCGCGAGCATCCGGACGTGGTGGTGTGAACGATCCGGACGTGGTCCAGGCGATGCCGCAGCCGCGTCCTCTGGATCCAAATAATCGACCGGATCCCGATGCTGACCTGCGCGAGAGTCCGTTCTTCGTGCCGCCGCTGTTGCGGCCGCGCGTCGTACTGCGTTTTGCGTTTGATGAAAAGAACCTGCTCATTAGCGGCATGCTCGCGGGCGGCAATGAGCTTGCGAACCGTCCGGCGATTGTTGATGTGCCGGTTGGTCGTGGGCACGTCGTGATGTTTGCGACGAACCCGATGTGGCGGCACCAGACGCAGGGTGAGTTTTTCCTCGTGTTCAATGCGGCGTTGAATTACGACAACCTGAGCGTCGGACGCACGGAGCCACGCGGGCAGGGACAGCGGCCGAGCACTGCTGACGGCGACGACCAGTAAGAGTTGCTTATCCACAGATTACACAGACGCGCGTCTGTGTAATCTGTGGATGAAGTTCTTTCTATGACAACATTTCTAACCGACATCGAAACCCGTGTTCTCGGCTCGCTGATCGAGAAGCAGGTCACAACACCCGAATACTACCCGCTCACGCTCAACGCGCTGACACTCGCTTGCAACCAGAAGAACAACCGCAATCCCGTCACGACCTATCCAGAGAGCCAGGTTGCTGACGCCGTGGAGAGCCTGCGTGAGAAGAACCTCGCGTACGTTTTTTACGGCAGCACGAGTCGCGTGCCGAAGTACAAGCACGTGATGCCGGAAGTGATGCACTTGAGTCATCCGGAAGTGGCGCTGATGTGTGCGTTGATGTTGCGCGGTGCGCAGACGATCGGCGAGTTGCGCGGCAATGCGGGACGCCTGTACGAGTTTGCGAGCCTGGAAGAAGTAGAGACGACGCTCAACGGATTGATATCGCATGACTCGGAGCCGCTCGTCGCGCGACTGCCGCGCCAGCCTGGACAGAAGGAAGGCCGGTTCGCGCATTTGCTTAATGGCGAGATCGATCTCGAAGCTTTGGCTGAAACCGAGCGCGTGGCTGCGGCGAGTCCATCACGACGGGCGGGTCTGGAGCAGAAGGTTGACGAGCTCGCGGCCGAAGTCGAGAAGCTCAAAGAACAATTCGAGCAGTTTAGAAAACAGTTCGAGTGAAACAGGTCTTGTTTCACGGCTGGGCTCGCGATTCAGCTATGCAAGCGCCGGGTGACGGACGTATAATGCTCGTCCCTTATGAATCTCGAAATCTTCCATCCAGCAGTGGCGCGCTGGTTTGCGCGCAGCTTTCCCGCCCCGACCGAGCCGCAGTTACAGGCATGGCCTGAAATCAAGAAGCAGCGGCACACACTGATTGCCGCGCCTACTGGATCAGGTAAGACGCTTGCGGCGTTTCTATCTGCGATCGACGATCTTGTCCGACTCGGTGTCGAAGGAAAACTAGACGACTCCACCCACGTCATCTACGTCTCACCACTTAAAGCGCTCAGCAACGACGTGCAGCGCAATCTCCAGGTTCCGCTCGAAGGAATTCAGGAAGAGCTGAAAGCGCTCGGTCTGCCCGAAGTCAACATTCGCACGCTCGTTCGCACCGGCGACACGCCCGCTTCGGAACGAACAGCGATGACGAAGCGTCCGCCGCACATCGTCGTCACCACGCCTGAGTCGCTCTACATTCTTTTGACCAGTGACGGCGGCCGCCGGATGCTTGAAACTGCGCGCACGCTAATCGTCGACGAGATTCACGCTGTTGTCGGTGACAAGCGCGGCTCGCACCTCGCGCTCTCGATCGAGCGGCTCGAACAACTCGTGCGTTCGAACAATGCCTCTTTGACGCGCATCGGGCTCTCCGCGACGCAGCGTCCCATCGAGGAAGTCGCGCGTTTTCTCATCGGTACTGAAAACCACGACTGCGCGATCATCGACACCGGTCATGTCAGAAAACTCGACCTCGCTATCGAGCTACCCGAATCACCTGTATCAGCCGTGATGTCAGGCGAGGTTTGGGAGGAAGTTTACAATCGACTGGCTCAACTGATTCGCCAGCACCACACCACGCTCGTCTTCGTCAACACGCGACGATTGGCTGAGCGAGTCGCGCGACATCTCGGTGAGCGCATCGGCGAGGAGAACATCGCCGCGCATCACGGCAGTCTCGCGCGCGAGCACCGTCTGCAGGCCGAGCAGCGATTGAAGTCGGGCGAGTTGAGCGCGCTTGTCGCCACCGCGTCGCTCGAGCTCGGCATCGATATCGGAGACGTGAATCTCGTCTGCCAGCTTGGCTCGACTCGTTCGATCGCGAATTTCCTGCAGCGTGTTGGTCGTTCGAATCATACAGTTGAAGGTTTTCCGAAAGGCCGGATCTTTCCACTCTCGCGCGATGAGCTGGTCGAGTGTGCGGCGATTGTGGATTCCGTTCGACGGGGCGAGCTCGATCGTTTGGAGATTCCCGAAAAACCGCTCGACATTCTCGCGCAGCAGATCGTCGCGGCTGTAGCTGCCGAAGAGTGGGGCGAAGACGATCTCTTCCGCACAGTTCGACGTGCTTATCCGTACCGAAATCTCGAGCGTGAGCAGTTTGATTCGATCGTGCGGATGCTGGCTGAAGGATTCAGCACCAAACGCGGCCGACGCGCGACGTATCTGCATCACGATGCGGTGAACAAACGTTTGCGCGGTCGGAGAGGCGCGCGTCTGGCTGCGATCACTTCCGGCGGCGCGATTCCTGACACGGCTGATTATGCAGTCGTACTCGAGCCGAGCGATCTCGTTATCGGCACAGTGAATGAAGACTTTGCGATCGAGAGTTTGCAGGGCGACATCTTTCAGCTCGGAAACACTTCGTGGCGTGTGTTGCGTGTCGAGCAAGGCAAAGTGCGAGTCGAGGATGCGCATGGTCAGCCCCCCTCGATTCCATTCTGGCTGGGTGAAGCGCCGGCAAGGACGCATGAGCTGTCCATCTCGGTTTCGCGATTACGAGAGGAAGTTGCAGCGCGGGTTGAGGCCGGTGAAAACGGATCGGGGGTTAATCTCGAGCCGGCCGTGAAGTGGTTGACGGACGAAGTGGCGATATCTGAATCCGCGGCGGAGCAGATTGTCGAGTATCTCGCGGGCGCGAAGATCGTGTTGGGCGTGATGCCGTCGCAGGACAATCTCGTCCTGGAAAGATTTTTTGATGATAGCGGGAGTATGCAGCTCGTGTTGCACTCGCCGTTTGGCAGTCGTCTGAATCGCGCGTGGGGATTGGCGCTGCGGAAGCGCTTTTGTCGGAAATTTAATTTTGAATTGCAAGCCGCGGCGACCGAAGATGCGATCGTGCTTTCGCTTGGTCCGACGCACAGCTTTCCGCTCGACGATGTTTTCCATTATCTGAATTCGAAGACGGTGCGACAGCTTTTGTGCCAGGCATTGCTCGACGCGCCGATGTGGAACATTCGCTGGCGCTGGAACGTGACGCGCTCGCTGGCCGTGTTGAGACGTCGTGGCGGAAAAAAGATTCCGCCGCAGCTCCAACGCATGGATGCGGAAGATCTGCTGACTGCCATCTTCCCGGACCAGGTTGCGTGCGCCGAGAACCTTCCGACGGGGGAACGCGAGATCCCCACGCACCCGCTCGTCGACCAAACAGTCAAAGACTGTCTCGAAGAAGCGATGGACATCGAGGGTCTCGAGCGTCTGCTGAGTTCGATCGAGCGCAACGAGAAGAACCTGTTCGCGCGCGACGTGATCGAGGCTTCGCCACTCTCGCAGGAGATTCTCAACGCGCGACCCTACGCCTATCTCGACGATGCGCCGCTCGAAGAGCGCCGCACACGCGCCGTGTTTCAACGACGCTGGCTTGACCCGGAAACAGCAGCCGACATGGGCAAGCTCGATCAGGCCGCGATCGATCGTGTGCGCGACGAGGTTTGGCCCGAGCCGCGTAATGCTGACGAGCTTCACGATGCGCTCGTGGAATTAGGGTTCGTCACGGAAGCGGAAGGCGCTCCATGGCAGGAGTTCTTTGTTGAGTTGAACGCTGATCGTCGTGCGGCAGTGATGTCGACGCCCACGGCGAGACTATGGGTTGCAGCCGAGCGCTTGCCGCAACTGAGCATCGTTTATCCAAACGCCGAGTTGCAGCCGCCGATTACTGCGCCGGAAAGTGTGGCTCGCACGCCGTGGGCGTTTGAAGATGCGCTCGTCGAGATCATTCGCGGGCGTTTGGAAGGACTCGGACCAGTAACTGTCGATCAGCTCGTCGCTTCTTCCGGTCTGAACAAGCTCGAGATCGAAACTGCTTTGCTGAAACTCGAGGCTGAAGGGTTCGTGATCCGGGGCAAATTTACTCCCGGCAACACAGTCACCGAGTGGAGCGCCCGCCGCCTGCTTGCTCGAATCCACAGTTACACACTGAATCGACTGCGACAGGAGATTGAACCCGTCTCCAGCAGCGACTTCATCCGTTTCCTGCTCGCGTGGCAGAAGGTCACGCCCGACCACCAGATGGAAGGGCCGGAAAGTCTCAAGGCCATCATCGAACAGTTAGAAGGTGTCGAAGCGCCCGCCGCCGCTTGGGAAGGCGAGCTGCTGCCCGCGCGAATGGTCGAGTACGATCCCGCATGGCTCGATGCTCTGTGTTTATCCGGTGAAGTGGTCTGGGCGCGATTAACTCCTCTTGCGCGCTCCGCAGCAGATAACGGCGAACGATCGCGTGGCTCCGGACCAGTGCGCAACACACCCATCGCACTCCTGCGACGCAAGAACTTCGCACTCTGGAGCTCAGTCTTCCCGCAACCCGCGCCCGCGAGCACGTCAGAATTCTCCACCACCACGCAAACCGTCTACGACTATCTGAAAACACGTGGCGCATCGTTCTTCACCGATATCGTCGACAACACGGAGTTGTTGCGCAGTCAGGTTGAAGAAGCTTTGGCTGAACTCGTGGCGAACGGCGTGGTCGTCTCCGACAGCTTCGCAGGACTACGCGCGCTGCTGACACCCGGAAGTCGCAAGACACAAGCGGCATCGCGCCGGAAACATCGACAACCCGTTTACGAGATGGCGAGCGCCGGCCGCTGGTCCATCCTCCACCGCAACAACACTCCGCCAAACGTGAACGACCAGGCGCTGATTGAAGAAGTCGCGTGGGCGCTGCTCAAACGCTACGGAGTAGTTTTCAAACGTCTGCTCGAACGCGAAGGGATGGCGCTGCCGTGGCGTGTCTTGCTGCGCTTCTATCATCGACTCGAAATGCGTGGTGAGGTCCGCGGCGGACGCTTCGTCGCAGGCATTTCGGGTGAGCAGTTTGCGCTGCCTGAAGCAATCGGAATGCTTCGTGCGATTCGTCGCGCGGGCCCGCAGGAGAGTTTGATCTCAGTTAGCGCTGCCGATCCATTGAACCTTGTCGGCATCATCATCCCCGGCCCGCGAATCACGGCGCACACGAGTAACCGCATTCTCTACCAGGACGGCGCGCCTATCGCGTCCTTCGAATCAGGCGAGACTCACTTCCTCGTCGAGCTGAGTCGCGCGATGGAATGGAAAGCAAAGGCCGCATTGATGCGCAAAGCAACGCGGCCCGAGCTCAGATCCTACCTGCAACGTCCGGCCTAAGATTATTCTAATCGGTGTAATCTGTGGATGATATCGGGTCAGATCTCCACGCCTCATCTGTCAAAACCACCTAAATTCGAAGGGCATGGTAGTTGCCAAACGTGCCGCAGGAGGTTGAGACACATGAAACTAGCTTACTCGAGTAAATCAATTGGTGGATATTTACTGGCCTTCTTCCTACTGTTCGGAGTATTAACAGTCGCCAGTTCCAGTGCTCAGGCTCAGTGGCGTGATCGCGATCGTGATCGTAGAGATGACCGTTATGATCGTCGGGATGATCGTTATCGCGACAGAAACTACGGTTATCAAAACGCTCGCCAGCAGGGCTACAGCTACGGTATGAACGTCGGTGCGGCTGACGCCCAGCGTGGCCAGAGCTTCGACCCGCAGCGTTCGCGCTACTGGAGAAACGCCACTGAAGGCTACAACTCGTCCTACGGAAACAGAGGACAGTACAAGCAGGTCTTCCGTGATGCGTTTGAACAGGGTTACCGCGAGGGCTTCCAGCGCTATGCTGGGAATCGTCGAGGAGGTCGTTGGGACAACCGCTGGCCTCGTAACTAACTAGCTAACTGAGTTACAGAACCGAGCGCGGTAGCGCCGGGTCAATTCCCACTAAGTTATGTGATTTAAGGAAGTTGACCCGGCGCTACCGCGCTCGGTTCTGTTTGAGACTGAGAAAAGCTGGAAACCGTGGTCGATTGGAACTGCTTTAAGGTGGACAGGCGTTAATCCGAGTTCAACATAAGGTGTTTATGAAAGTACTAGCCCAAGCAAACTCAATCCTCTCGATGCAGTTCCCACTGGCCAGGCGCCGGACGCCGAAGTATTCGCTGGTTAAGTCGATGACTTCGGTTCCGTCAACCCTCGATTTCATGCGCGTCAACAACGCGACCGTCCGCGAAGGCCGAGCACATCGCGTGTGGCCGCCCGACGTGCTGCGCAAGTTTCAGACGGCCGAAATCATCACCGAGCTGCAAACACCACACTACGTGCTCCGCGACCGCAGCATCACCCGACTGTAGCTATTGAGTGGCAGGATGCTGTTGAGCATTCTGCTGGTCGAGCCACGTCTTCAGCGGTGCGAAGTAATCAAGGATTGCGGTGGCGTCCATCTTGTCTTCGCCCGTCATCGCTTTCAGCGCCGCGGGCCACGGCTCACTCTGACCCATCGCGAGCATCGCCTTCAGCTTCTCGCCAGCCTTCTTGTTTCCGTAGATCGAGCACTGGTAAAGCGGACCCGTGAAACCGGCTTCGCGACACAGCGCGCGATGAAACTGAAACTGTAGAATGTGCGCGAGGAAGTAGCGCGCGTACGGCGTGTTTGCCGGCACGTGATACTTAGCGCCCGGATCGAAGTCGTTTTCAGTGCGTGGCACCGGCGGCACGATTCCCTGATACTTCAGCCGCAAATCCCACCACGCTTTGTTGTAATCGTTTGGTCCAACCTCGCCCGAGAACACTTTCCAGCGCCATTGATCAATCAGGTAGCCAAACGGAAGAAACGCGACTTTATCAAGCGCGCGATTCAGCAGGAAACCGATGTCCGCGGTCTGGTCCGGCACTTTATCGATCAACGTGAGCTGCTTCAGATAAGCGGGAGTAACTGACAGCGCGATCGTGTCGCCGATCGCTTCGTGAAACCCATCGTTCGCGCTGTCGCGGAACAGGAACGGCTTCGTCGAGTAGGCCATCTGATAGTAATTGTGGCCGAGCTCGTGATGCACGGTAGTAAAGTCTTCCTCGTTGATCTGTATGCACATCTTCAGCCGTACATCTTTTTCGAAATCGATGTCCCACGCGCTCGCGTGACAGACAACTTCACGATCCGCCGGCTTGAGGAATAACGATCGCTCCCAGAACGTCGGCGGCAATTGATCGAAACCGAGCGAAGTAAAGAACGACTCGCCGTAGCGGACCATCTGCTTCGCGTCCGTGTTTCTCGCTTTCAGTATCTGCGTTAGATCGTAACCACGATCCGCATTCGCGGGGGCGAGTATCGGGTAGATGTTGCCCCATTGCTGCGCCCACATGTTTCCGAGCAGGTGCGCGGGAATCGGTTTGTCTTCCGCCACGATATCTTTGCCATACTTCTCAGACAGCTTGCGGCGCGTGTAGGTGTAGAGCGAGTCGTAGAGCGGTTTGACTTGTTGCCACAAGCGCTCCATCTCGGCTGCAAACGCATCGGGCTCCATGTCGTACTTCGAACGCCACATCGCCCCTGTGTCTTTGAAGCCCATCTCCTTCGCGCCCTTATTACTGAGCTCGACAAAGCGCACGTACTCTTTGCGAATGGGTATCGCGATCTGGTGCCAGCCCACCCACGCTTTTTTCAGCTCTTCCGGATCGCGACTGTTGTTGATGATGTTTTCGAGATCGGGAAGGCTCAAACACTTTCCTTTATCGCCGTCGGGACAATACTTGCCCTTGCCGTATTCGCCTTCCATCGATGCAGTGATCTTTGTGAGCTCACTGCGCTCGGCTGGATCTTTCGGCGCGGGAAGCGTTAGAGAAAGTTTCAGTAGTTTGAGTTTGCGTTTGGCCTCGGGCGAGAGATCGACGTTCTCGTATTTTCTCGACTGCTCGGCAAGCTCGGTCGTCGCAGCGATCAGGTTTTCGTTCGCTTCGGCCGCGAGCAGCTCGGTGTCGTCAGTGATGAAAGTGCTTTTCACCCAATCGGCGCGACCGGCCTTGATGTTCAGGTCCAGCAGGCGCTTTTCGGCGTCAGCAAGAAATTTCTCGGCTTCGTCTTTGGGCGACCCGGAAGAAGAGAGTGCATTTGGATTATCAGTACACGACATAAGCGCAAGTCCCACACTGAGAAGAAAGAAAAGGGCCAGCCACAGTTGGCGCCTCTGACAAATGAAGCTCACCGTAAACCTCCTCAGGAATCATTTAGAAAACTATTTGGGGAAGGACCACAATATAACATGAGCCGCGAATTTCTTCTCTCTGTGCAACCTCTGTGTTCTCTGTGTCTCTGTGGTGGTTTTGTTACTTATTTACCACAGAGACACAGAGGACACAGAGGTTTCACAGAGAAAGCCGAATCAAGGATTAGACTAGGGCGGGGAATAAAGCGACTGGGTGAGGACCAGTCAGGAGGTAAAAATTCAAATCACTAGGGGGTAACGATGCCCTTTTTGATATTTCGCTGCCAGGCTTCGTAATTCCGGATACGTCGTTTGGCCTGTTTGCGAGTCAATTTCATTTCCTGGGCTACGTAGTCGATGCGTTGAGTTCGATCCTTCTTCTTATCGAACCGGTCACCCGGCGCTCTTAAATAGTGCTTGTACGCAAGGGACCATTCTGCTTTTATTTCCTCGGTGGCTTGTATGCCCCGTGTCTCTGGCATGCCTGGTGGCTCCCTTCAGGAGGTATTTTTTGAGTCGTGATTTTACACACAGCAAAATCGAATTGCTAATAAGATAAGCCACAAACCAGCACAAAAACCATAAAAAATCCTTTACATAGTCTTTTGCAGTTTTGGGGGCTATTTTCTCTTTAACCAGCGCAGAAGAGAAAGGGTGCTCAAGATGACGGCGATCCCGATCAGCGCGTAAACAATGTAGGTGATTACGTCAGAGTTCATGAACGCGATCAGGTGTCTTCCAAAATAAAGCGCCAATACTGCTTCGATACCAAATCGCAGGAGACGTCCCAGAAAGACCGCAATTAGAAGCTGGCCGCGCGGAGACTGTAACGCAGAAGCTGTCATCACCACGGGAGTGAAGGGAAATGGCGGCGGTATCAACGTCGCTATGAATACAGTAATGCCGCCCTTGTTCTCCAGTTTGGCTTTCAGCTTGTCGATTCGTTTCCGGCTGACAAAACGTTCCAGTCCCGTCTCACCGGCTTTGCGCATGATCAGATCGACAAAGAACACGCCGACAACCGATCCGATCGCCGAAACGATGACGTAAGCGATCCAAATGAGACTATCGCGGTTCGAGCTCACAAGCGCGATCAGCAGCAGATCGTTTCCGAAAGGAAGGACCAGGAAAGAGGAGTCGAGCGCGCTCATCAGGAAGAGACCGAATATTCCCAGTCTCAGGAAGAATCGCAGCACCCATCTCGTCGTAGAGATAATGAGAAGCGGGCTTAAAGTTTCCAGCAATCGAACAGTCCTTCGTTACAGTCTGGTCGGTTCAGGCGCAGAGGGATCTGTGATAGGTGGCGGTTGATCCGGCTCGCGGACTGGAGCCTGTGGTTGCGGGTTTGAATCTGGCGGCAAGGGAACCGGATTTGGCGTTTGTTCCGGATCACTCGGATCCTTTGAACTTATCCACAGATTACGCAGATTTTTCATGTCATCTGTGTAAGCTGTGGATGCTATGGGGTAATCACGATATTCTCACCAAAGTTTCCCAGCATCGCTCTGGGGCTCACCGGCCTCACGTTCAGCAAACCCTGCACGATGGCGAGGCGCACCATGATCCTTGGCTCGGTAAACTGAAATCGTCCAGCCAGAGTGTCAGAACGCTCGAAATCGCTTCTCGCGAGTACGGCAAGCTCCTGACCGTAGCGGCTCACAGTCGCCGTCAAACCGTTTCCACCTTGTAGTGACATTTCACCATCGCGAAACATGTTGATCTCGAAACCGCTCAGCACTGACGCCGCCTGGAGTAGCTCGTTAAGCTGGCTGATACCCGGCTCCATCATGTCGAAACTGCGCGCCGGATCTACGCTCGCGAAGGCGTGCGCGACTTTAAGCTGCTGCTCGAAATGTTGATAACTCGTCGCGCGGCGATTCACGATCTGTCGTGCGTCTTCCAACACCTGAACCGCCAGTTTCGGATTAGTCTTTTGCGTGTCGCCCGCAATCTGTATCAACAGATCGAGTTTCTCGTTGTCGGTTTGAAGCCGCGATACTGACAGGCGGATCTCTTCAAGCCGAGCGCCTTCCGCCTTCTTCGCCATTTCACGAAAATCGATTCGTTGCATCACGGTGTCGCGAGCAGTGGTCGTCAGGTGATCGTTGGCGATCTGGCGCGCACGGTCTGTGTCGCCTTCTTCGAGCGCTTTGAAAGCCGCTTGCTGGTAGAGCCGCGACTGTACTTGTTGCGGCGCTGTAGCCGCAGCCTGCAAGAGAGAATCGGCAGTCGGATTAGGCTGAAGCCCGCTGAACGTCTGCGCTATGTTGGCCGAGTTGGTCAAACCCATCTCGGACAGCTTTTGTCGCACGAGCGCCGCTTTCGTCGGCAGGTATTGGTCTACCATCGGCAACGACGTCTGCAATCCGGCGAGCAACCGGCGCGCGTTGTATTGCTCGAGTTGCGCGTCTGTGAGTGGTTGTTGACCGTTACCACTGCCGCCGCGATTGGCTGGGCCAACACCGCGCTGAGTGTTTATCGCCGGTGGTGTTGCTTTGAGCGCCGCGTCGACAACAGCAGACAGTAGATCGACATAAGCACTTTGTCCGAGCACTGCGGGCCAGGACGAATTAGTTACACTAGCTGTTTCATTCTTGCCGCTGCTGGCGGGACGTGGACCGGATCTCAGTAGTCCCGCCGCAAGGGTCCCATTTTCGGTCTTCGTCAAAATATTTGCCGCCAGAATCTTCTTGACTGTCTTGTCGGCGAGCTTATCAGCGGCGTCAGCATCCTGTTTGTATAGTTGGTTGATGACGGTAGGGAGAGACATCGGAAACTGGCCCTTGTCCATCATCTGCTCGGCATTCTGTGCGGCGAGTTTTGGATCGAGACTAGCGATGCGGCCGAGTAAGACTTGTTCGAGATTATCCTCGGAATTGATTTGCGGGCGTGGACCACGACTGTCGGCAGTCACCGGCTGCGTGTTTGCCGGAGGCTTGGTTGCGGCGAGCAGTTGATAAGCAAGCGCTGCATCGTGACGAGCAGCGGTTAGCACGAGCTCCTGCCGCATTTGATACACGCGCATGTTTTGCGGCTGAATCGGGCCGATGTTCTCGCCCCCAGGCCCAACTTGAAAGCGTCGATTGTTGTTTGTATTCGTCGTCTGGGCTCGCCCTGCTTCCGCGATGCCTTCGGCGGCCGTGGCGAAAAGCGAGCGGGCGCGGCCCTGATTCTGGTCCCAGAGCATGTCTGCCGCGTTGATCTGTATGCGGACGCGGTTCTCGACGAGCCGCAGCGATTGCGCTTCGTCGATCACCTGATCCAGCAGGCGATATGCGTTCTTCTCACGCTCGGCTTTCTCTTTCTCCAGTTCTTCAGCCGAAGGCGACGGTTGCGGGCTGGCTGCTGGCTGGTCCTGGGCAAGTAATGGAGACGAGAACAAGAAACACAGCGCGAGGGTTAGGGCTAGGATAATCAGTTTTTTCATGGCAGTACCTCTGGGAGAAGTGACAAAATCTTAACACGGATTGGCTTTCTCTGCGGCCCTCTGCGTATCTCCGCGCCCTCTGCGTTGAAACTGTCCATTTAACGCAGAGACCGCAGAGATACGCAGAGACCGCAGAGAAATACTAGTGAGGAACTTCCCTACAGACTTGCCGTATAATGCCCCGATATGTACTGCCCGTCGTGCGGTTCTGAAGAACGACAATTGAGCCAGTTCTGTCGCGCCTGCGGCACGGACCTCCGCATCGTCCGCAATTCACTCGAAAATCCGGACGCCGTGACGCAGTCGGCAGTCTCAGCGCGCGAGCATATCGGTATGGCGGTCGCGGACAAGATCCGGCAGATGAGCACGGCGAAGGAGCTCGAGCGAGTTGCGGAAGATGTTTTGCCTCACTTCGAGAAGTTTCTTGAATCGCCGGCAGAGAAGCGTTTACGCCGCATTCGATCCGGGATCATCACTTCTGCTATCGGTCTTGGCGCAACGATTATTCTGCTGGTGATGATGATAGACAAGCCCGACATCTTGCCTTATATCACACCGGCTCTGATCACTTTCCTCGTCGGCATCGGTGTGATCGTGAACGGTCTAGTCTTCACTGTTCCGCACAAGTCACTTCCCGGCGACGCTTACGATGCGCTTTCACAAAAGGTGCTCGATTCAGGCGCCAACATGAACCGCCTTCCTTACGAAGCGCCCGCAGCCGCTAGCTTGCCGGCAGGGACAAATCTGACGAACGAGCTCGCGCCCTCGCCGCGATCGCAGCCGTCAATAACCGAACACACCACACATCACCTGAACACGAGTAAACACTAGGAGCTTCGTCGATGGCCGTCGTCTTGGAAGGAGGGTGCCGGGTTTCGACGATGCATGAAGGTGAGCCCCGTATCGCCGGTTCGCTCAAGATTTGGGACCAGATCGGGAAGGCGAGCGGCGCGAAAGCGATTTCGTTGCGTGTGTTGGAGTTTGGACCAGGCACATCGCCCATGTTGAGCGATCCCGAGAGTGATGAAGTTTTCTACGTGTTGGATGGGAATTGCAATGTCGTCATTGGTGACGACGAATATGAAGTTGAACCAGAGACAGGTGTTTACCTGCGGCCGGGACAAACGTTGCGTGTGGAGAATAACGAAAGCGAAGTGGTTCGGTTCATCAGCTCGCAGTGTCCTGCTGAGCCGGTCAAATCCAGTGAGTTACCGCCGATCGTGAAGCTCTCGGATCGTCGAGCGTTACCGACTGCCGATCGCTGGTATCGAGTTTTAGTTGATGATGAGATCGGGAGCGAGCAGGTGACGCAGTTTGTCGGCTCGATTCCACCGGGCCGCGCGCCCGATCATTTTCACGAGTACGAAGAAGTTCTCTTTATCTTGCGCGGTGAGGGAAGGATGTGGGCCGGTGAGACGAACACGCCGATCGGCCCGGGCTCGTGCATCTATCTTCCGCGCAGACAGGTCCACTGCGTCGAGAACACTGGGTCGGGTGAGTTGAGATTATTGGGAGTGTTTTATCCTGCGGGTAGTCCGGCGGTGAGATACGAGGCCTAATCCGTGTTCATCTGTGACTCAAAGTCTCTGATATCTCGAAACGGCGTGTCCGCGTCATCGAAGTCAGGGCGGTAGTAATAACTAGCGCCGTCGAATTCCTGTACCCAGCCTTCCGTCATCCCTAACTCTTCAAGCGCGGCATTCGCTTTCATCCATTCGCTTTCTCTGATTCGTCGCGACAGCAGAACGTAGCGCTGGTTTGTTTCAGCCTGGTGTGTCGGGTAGTACTGCGCCATCAGCGAAATCGCAACGCGCGGGCTTAGCTCGTCTCTGATCCATTCGATCGATTCAGTGATGCTTCCAATATCGTTTGGCAACACGAGCAGACGCACGACCAGACCGCGCTGCAATAGTCCATTCTCATCAAACACGAGCTCATCACCCGTCTGCCTGAACATCTCACGCAGCGCCGCGCGCGAGAAATCTTTGTAGCCGCTCACCTTTGAATACTGATAGCCTGAATCGTCGTCAGCATATTTCAAATCCGGCAGATAAATATCGACGATGCCGTCGAGCAGCTTCAGCACCGGAACCGCGTCATACGCATTCGTGTTGTAGACCACCGGCACGTTCAACCCCTGTCGCGCGGCAATAAGAATTGCTCGCGCCATCTGCGGCGCAAAGTGCGTCGGCGAAACGAAGTTGACGTTGTGACAGCCGCGCGTCTGCAGCTCGAGCAGCATCCCAGCCAAACGCTCGTGCGTGACTTCGTTCTTGATCTGTTGCTTGTGCGTTTGTGAGATCTGGTAGTTCTGACAGTAAACACAACGCAGATTGCAGTTGCCGAAGAAGACATTTCCCGCGCCTTTAGTGCCGACGAGCGGTGGCTCCTCACCGAAGTGCGGCGTGTAAGACGAAATGATCGGCAACCGCCCCGAATAGCACGCCGCGATCTCGTTGTTGAGACGATTGTTGAGACAGTCGCGCGGGCAAACAATGCAGCGCTCCAGCAAACGCTCGAGCTCCTCGACGCGCTGTTCCAGCACGCCTTCGTCGAGCAAACGCAGATACGACGGATTACTCATGTCTTCTGAAGTGAACGAAATGCGGTTTATGTTGCTCGACAATCTCCGCGGGTGCAACTCGTTTCGATTGTCGCCAGATGAAATCCATCTCCGCGTGAATGGTGCTGAGCGCGAGCCGCGCTTCGAGGATTAGCAGGACGCTGCCATAAAACAGAAAACACGCGCCCGCTAAACCAAGGACCACTGGTATCATGCTGTAGCGTTGATTGCCGGTAAACGGAACGACGCCGATCGCGACGCTGGTGGCGACAAACATTCCCAGGCTCATGTAAAAAACCACCATGCAGCGTTGCAGTATGCGTGAGCGGCTGGTCAGTTTGTCGAGTTGTTGAAAGATCAGTCCCTGTTTCTCGGTCATCGCGGGGCCGCGTTCGTCGCGCTCTGACATGGTTTCCAGACGATCGGACAGCGCTCGCACGCGATCCACCACGCGACCGAGCCGCGACGAAGTAGACAAAATCATGCTGCCGCACGCGGAAATCAGCACGGCGGGCGTGATCATGGCCGTTAAAACAGCAATTGCCGCCTCAGTATCCATCGGTTCGCTTTATAATCACGGGAATTTCGGAATCCTGTCAAACTCGACATGCGACTCTGGATCTCCAAAAGCAGCGAAGTCCCGATCCGCGAGCAACTCGTGACGCAGATCGTTCTCGGCATCGTCAGCAACGATCTCAAAATCGCTGAGCGTCTGCCGAGCACGCGTGACCTCGCGCGGCGTTACGACATACACGCCAACACCGTTAGCTCCGCGTATCGCGAGCTGGCGCGACGCGGGTGGGTCGAGTTTCGCAAGGGCAGCGGCGTTTACGTGCGTGCGCGAACCGACGAGCCGCTCGATGATGGTCTCGCGCTCGATCAACTAATCGCTCGCTTCTTCAGAAATCTGCGTGAGGAAGGTTACTCACTCGCTGAGATACAGGCCGGCATAAAGCGATCGCTGTCGGTGCAGCGTCCCGATCATTTTGTCTTACTAGAACCGGATCCAGAGCTGCGCGAGATCCTCATCGCTGAGATCGCTGCCTTGACCGCGGTGAAGGTGACGGGTGTTGGTCCAGGTGAAGTTGACGGCGCGATGATGGGCGCAGTACCAGTCGTGCTTTACGGGCACATGGACCCGTTTGCCGATCGGATCAAGCCGGAAACGGACGTGCTTGTGTTGCACTCAGCATCGGTGGTGGAGAGGATGCGCGGGCAGACGCGTCCGCCGCATGATGCGTTGGTGGCGATCGTCTCGCGTTGGCCGGAGTTTCTGAAGTGGGCCAGGACCATGCTCGTCGCGGCTGGGCTCGATGCTGACGCGCTGAGCTTTCGTGACGCGCGCGAACGCAATTGGGAAAAGGGATTGCGCTCGGCCGCGTTCGTGATCACTGACTCGCTGATGGCCCCGCGCATACCGGCAGGCTGCGAGGTGAAGCTGTTTAGAGTTTTGGCGGAAAGCTCATTGAGGGAGATAGAAACGTATGCGGAGAAGTTTTTTTAGACAGGATTGCAGGATTTTCAGAATTAACATGATTTGAATCTTGTGAATTCTGAAAATCCTGCAATCCTGTCTAAAACTAATGTTACTACTTATCTTTCGCGAGCGTGCGCACGTAGTTCACGACGTGCCAGCGTTCTTCCTCAGTCATTTTTCTTTCACCCGCGGGCATGATCCCGCGGATGCCTTTCGATATCTTCCAGAAGAGCTCGCCATCGGTCGCCTCCGCCATGTGTTCTTTGTTCGTTAGATCGGCGGGTTTGCGACGCAGACGGGCCATGTTTGCTTCATTGCCCGCGCCAGTCTCGCCGTGGCAAAAAATGCAGTTGCCCTTGTCTTTATCCAGATACAGCGCTTTCCCCTTCTCAATTGATTCAGCGTTCGTTGTCGTTGGGTTCTTCGTCTTGTCAGCGCCTTCAGGAAGCTCCCAGGTGTTCTTCGAGAAGTCCGGTTGTTGCGCCGCGCCCGCACCGGAAGAGCCAGGAGTGATCGAGCGGCTGTCGTTCTGGTTCTTGTTGGTGGTCGTCGAGCTGTTCGCGTTCTGCGCCGACGACGTGATCGCGATATCAAATGACGTCACAAAAATAACTGCGACTGCCAGCGACAATGAAAACACGAGCAATGACAGAATTGACTTACGCATAGGTTGGTTCTCTCCTTAATTTTTCCTGGTACGTTTCCTTGAGGGAGTTCTCGCCCTTACCGGTTTTGGAACTGGTGCGCTCACCGCCGCCGCGTCTTTTTTCCCAGTCGATTTAATGAGGTCAGCCACGGTCTTTTCAGGAATGTCGGCTTCCCAAACGACCTCATTATCGCGCGCCGACATCTTCAGGGTCTTCAAGATCGTCTGCGCATCTTTATCCGGTACTGCGCCGACTCCCTGTTGCATCAACGCCGAAAATAGATTGTTGATGATCTTGGCCGTGTCGGGATTGTCGGCATTCATTGCACCCTTAAAGGTGAAATTGGTTCCCGTCATTGTAACGGCAGCGTAGAAGTTGCCAAAAGGCGTATCGCAGCGCGAAGGCCGCGACGTGTTTTCGAGTCCGACCAGGCCGATGCTTTTCGCAAACGCCGCGATCGGCGTGCCTGACGCGGAAAGAAGCGCATTCGGATCGCGTAACAACGATTCGATCGTCGCTGCACTGATGCGCCCGTTACCGTCAGCCGCATCGATGGCCGACTTGATATAACTCAGGTTTCCGATAGCAAGCGAGTTTGCGCTGAGCGGCACGATACCGACTTCAGCATATGGCTTCAGCATCGGTGTCTTCGCGGTCATCTCTGCGATGAAGTCGAGCGGCAGGATCGTGATTGATTTCGATCCGTGCTTTTCAACGCGCGCTTTATCTTGCAGGTAGAGTTGTCCGAGCGACATGAGCGACTCGGAGCTGAAGTCACCGCCTACGACGGCCATCAAGTCGGGAGGAACGAAACTCAGGTCGGCCGCGGGCTTGTTGAAGCGCACGGCTATCACGAGATACTCCACAGTAGATGGATCGATGCCGACTGACTTCTTCAGCTCGGCAAACGTATCGCGCATACCGGTCACATCAGCCGGGGACATCACGCGCGGCGCGGCTTCGTTAAGGATGCGTTGCGGGCTCACGTAGATGACCGCATCGGCTTCAGGGAGACTGGCGAGTGCAGCGCTTGGGTTCTGGGCGACCGCAGCGTGTGTTAGTGAAAGAACAGCGAGAAGAGCAAGCGGCAGAAGTTTGAATCGCAAATTGAGGGACCTCCAGTGGCGAAAAGATGAAGGATAATTTCTCACAAAGAACTTGTAGTGCAAAGGTATTTCTCTGCGAGAATCGCAGAGAAGAAGTTAGACCTGACGGTAACGGAAACAGGTCGCATCGTGGTCGTTGACCATTCCGACCGCCTGCATGAAAGAATAACAGATCGTCGACCCGACAAACTTGAATCCGCGTTTGAGCAGGTCTTTGCTGAGCGCGTCGGAGAGCTCTGTGCGCGCCGCAATCGGCTGGCCGGCCTTTCGCTTCAGCGGTTTGCCGTTTACAAACCGCCACACGTATTCATCGAAGCTGCCAAACTCCTTTTGGACTTCGCGAAACGATTGGGCATTGGTCACAGCGGAATTGATCTTGAGCCGATTGCGGATGATGCCTTCGTTGTTTAGTAGCTGGTCAATCTTTTCCTGATCGTACTTTGCGACTTTCGCGGGATTGAAACGATCGAAAGCTTTGCGGTAGTTGTCGCGCTTGCGAAGAATTGTTTCCCAACTAAGCCCCGCCTGCGCGCCCTCGAGTATCAGAAACTCGAACAGGCGATTGTCGTCGTGGAGCGGCACGCCCCACTCTTCGTCGTGATACTCGATGGATAACGGCGTCTTGGCCCAGAAGCAACGCGAAAGCATTAGACAGGATTTACAAGATTTTTTCAGGATTCACAAGATCTGTCCTGTTAATCCTGAGAAATCTTGTAAATCCTGTCTAGCCGATCTTCCCAATCAGGCACTTAACCACCGTCACGAGCTCCTTGATCTCCACCGGCTTTGCGACGTGCGTGTTGTACCCGGCCGTGAGCGCGCGTATCCGGTCCTGCGTGCGCGCATAAGCCGTCAGCGCGATTGCCGGAATGTGCTCGCCGTGTTCACTCTCCTGCCTGCGCACCTGCTTGATCAGATTGTAACCATCCGTATCCGCCATACCGATATCGCTAATCATCAGATCAAACTGCTCTGCGCGAAGCAGCTCGATCGCCTGCGCCGCTGATGCAGCGCCACGTACTTTCGCACCGTGCGCCGTGAGATCGATCGTAAGCAGATCGAGCGCATCCAACTCGTCCTCGTCCTCGACCACGAGAATCCGCACGTCTTTCAGATCGATTTCCGTAACCTTCTGATCTACACGCGGCGGTGCGGGCGCACGCTCCAGACTCAGCTCACTACTCGGCAGTGGCAGTCTCACTGTAAAAACCGCACCTGAACCGGAATTTTCCGCGGCAATCATGCCACCGTGCAGCTCGACCAGATGACGCACGATCGCGAGCCCGAGTCCGAGACCGCCGTGCGTGCGAGTAGTCGATCCATCGGCCTGCCGGAAACGCTCGAAGACGTGCGGCAGAAAGTCAGCGGCAATGCCTGGTCCTGTGTCGCGCACCTGGATCTGCGCATAAGTTTCATCCTGACTGATGCGAACACCAACCGTTCCTCCCACCGGAGTAAACTTCGAAGCATTCGATAGAAGGTTCCACACGACTTGTTGCAGCCGATCGAAGTCGCCCGCGATCACTTTGAGATTCTCATGAAACTGCGTCTCGATGCGGATGTCTTTTGCTTCGAGCGCCGGCCTGACTGCATCGAGCGCGGCGTTCACAACCGAGATCAGATCGACTGGCCCAAGGTGTAGCTGAAGCTTGCCGGTGATAACGCGCGACACGTCGAGAATGTCTTCGATGATCTGTTTCTGCGCCCAAGCGTTTCGCTCGATCACTTCGATCGCATGAACAGAGCTCTCATTGTCGAGACGACCGGCTTTCAGTATGCGCGACCAGCCGATCACGGCGTTCAGCGGTGTGCGTAGCTCGTGTGAGAGCGTCGCGAGAAACTCATCTTTCAGACGGTTTGCTTTTTCAGCATCGGCGCGCGCAGTGCGTTCACGCACGAGGAGTTGGGCCAGCCTTTCCTCGGTCTTCTTGCGCGTGGTGATGTCGCGCTTGATGCTGACGTAACACTGCGGCTCGCCCAGGCCGCTGCGCATCGTGAATACCGAGAGCTCGATCGTCCGTTCTTCACCGCCCTTGGTGCGACAGATTGTCTCGCCCGCGAAATCTCCTTTTCGGGTGAGCTCGCTGAGTATCTTCTGAAAAGTCTCGTGGCCGAGATAGATCGCGGGGGTCTTGCCTTCGAGATCGTCGTCGGCGTAGCCGAGGAGTGTGAAGTGTGCGCCGTTCTGCTGCAGGTAGTAGCCGTCGGGATCGATGATCGCGATCGCTTCTTTTGAGTGCGCGAAGATCTCTCGATACAGATCGGAGTGCAGCTCGACAGGACGAGCGGCCGGCTCAGACGGAGCTTCTCGACGCGAATGGGCCTCTTGAGACATCACAAATGCTAAAGGGGAAGGGACACAACTTGCAGGGGGGCCGCGCCGGGTGATTCGATATTAACACTAAACCGCGGTTTACGCGGAAACGCTCGGGATTGTTACTGGCCTCTGCGAGCGTACGGATTCATACACTGCATCTACTAACCGCACCGACATCAGACCATCAAAGGCCGTCACAAGCGGCTCGGATCCGTTAACTATCGCGTCGATAAACGCGCGGTCTTCCTGCACGTAGCCCCACCTTTCTTCGCGCGGCAATTGCTGCATTGTTTGTTCGGTGAAATTGCCTTCGAGCGCGGTGCTGTAAGTTAGACTTTCCATCTCGCGTGTTACGAGCGTCGCATGATGCGTGAAAACTTCCAAGCGCTCGAAAGGAAACAACCAGCTCGCATCCGCCGCTGTGGCGAGCGTCGCGTGCATTCCGCTCGCGAATTTTAGAAGCACTGAGAAGTCGTCAACCTCATTGTATTCGTGCGTCGAGCCGACAGCATGCAGTGATTCAATCTCGCCAAACAGAAACCGCATCATGTCGAACATGTGAATCGGAGTCTCGTAAAGAAAGCCGCCCGTGACCGACGGATCGCCGGTCCATTCGGGTTTGAGCAGCTCGCCGCGATTCATCTTCACGTGTGCGGAATGCGGGCGGTGCGTTTCCGATAGCAAGCGTTTTAGCGTTGCGTAAACGGGCGCGAAACGGCGATTATGGCCCACTTGGAATACGCCACGCGCATCACTTGCTTCCTTGAATACTCGCTCCGCGCCGGCAACATTCGTGGCGAGCGGCTTCTCGCAAAAGACGTGTTTGCCGGTTTCGATCGAGGCCATGGCTAGCGAGACGTGCTGCGTATTTGGAGTGGTGATGTAAACGGCGTCACATCTTTCGAGGAGCTCGAGTGTAGTAGCAACGGCGGTGGCGTTATGTGCTCCAGCCAGTCTTACTGCTGCTTGTCCATCAACATCATAAACTGCTGTCAGCTCCGTGCGTTCGTCACGCGCAAGCACACTCGCATGAACTCCGGCGATGTAGCCCGCACCCATGATTCCGATTTTGATCTTAGCCATATATACCTCCAAAGGGCATAACTGTAGGGGTGGCCCTCTGTGGCCACCCGTCCGCTATTCAATGAAACGGGTGGCCACAGAGGGCCACCCCTACAGTTACTCCTTCGCGATGACTCGTTCCGTCGCCGCACGCGCATCACGCGCAAGCTCGAATGGGTCTCGTTCCCAATACTCCGGACGAAAGATCTCAACACTCGCGACTTTGTCGTAACCAATCTTCCTGAATGCCGAGAGCATCTCGCCGAGCGGCAGGATTCCGAGACCGGGCAACAGACGGTGACGATCTTCTAGCTGTGTGCGCGGCAGATCTTCAGCGTCGTTGATATGGAAAATCTGAATCAAACCCGGATCGAGCGCCTCGATCATTTCGACCGTTGAGTTGCCGGCGTAAAAGTGAAAGCTGTCGATCACCACGCCGAGATCTTTGCGATTCACTTCACGCACGATCTCGTGAGCAAGATCGAGCGTGGGAACACTGCAATCCGTCTGTCCAAGAAATTCAAACGCGAGCGATACGTCGTGCGCGCCGGCTATGTCGCACAATTCATTCAAGACTCTGACTGATTCCGCAATCACGGTCGCGCGCGGGGCTCCCCCGGCGGGCAAACGGCCCGGAACCACGACGATGCACGGGCAGCCGACAGCCGCCGCGATACTGCTCAGCTCTTCGCACTCGCGCTTGATCGATTCGTACGCAGATGCGTCGCGAAACGTGACGTGTTCGATCGAGTTGATACTCAAGGGCGCGAGGCCGGATTCGGCAAAGAGATCCTTGAGCTCCGCGGCCGATCGCTCTTTCAAAAACGCGCGGAGTTTTGCGGCCCAGATTTCAAGATAGTCGAACCCTGCTGCTTTGGCTGCGTGCAAGTCCGTTGCAAGGTCAGCCCTCATGGTGGTAGCGCCGTTCAGTGCAAGTTTCATAATTTCTCAGGAGAATAACACGCCGCGCCGCGCAGTTTGACTTGTCGCCGCCATAGTTGTAAAACGGGCTCACAAGACAACTAATCCGCATCCCTACTTTCCCGGCATATGCGCGGGAATCGGTTTTTCCGAATTAGAAGGAGATACAAATGGCCCTACGACTTGGCGATATAGCACCCGATTTCGAAGCAGATACGACTGAAGGCCCGATTCGCTTCCACGAATGGATTGGCGATAATTGGGCGGTTTTGTTTTCCCACCCGAAGGATTTCACCCCGGTTTGCACGACCGAGCTCGGATACGTCGCGCGCTGTAAACCTGATTTCGAAAAACGCGGCGTTAAAGTGATTGGACTCAGCGTCGACGCCACGGACTCCCACAAACGCTGGGCGGAAGACATCAAGGAGACTCAGGGTTCTGAGCTCAACTTCCCTATCATTGCCGATCCCGATCACAAGGTCGCAGAGCTCTACGACATGATCCATCCCGAGATCAGCGACGTATTCACGGTTCGTTCCGTTTTCGTCATTGGCCCAGACAAAAAGATCAAATTGTCTATTACTTACCCGGCGAGCACTGGACGCAACTTCGATGAGATCCTGCGCGTGATCGATTCATTGCAGTTGACGTCGAAGTACAGCGTGGCGACGCCGGTGAACTGGAAAGACGGCGACGACGTGATCATCGTTCCATCGGTGTCGGACGAGGCCGCGAAGGAGAAGTTCCCAGCCGGCTGGAGAGCGCCGAAGCCCTACCTGCGCATCACACCGCAGCCTAACAAACAAGGCGGAGGACAGTCAGACACGGCCGCCAAGAGCGCGTCCTAAGCCCGCGAAGCGGAATTGAGAACAAGCCCGCGGAGCGGAAATGGTGAACAAGCCCGCGGAGCGGGCGACAGCATAAAGCCTGGGGCGCAAGACCCAGGTTAGCAATCAAAAAAAGCGAACGAGCCCGCGAAGCGGGCGACAGCCTGGAATGGTCACGCTGTCGCCCGCTTCGCGGGCTCTAATTATTTTTGTTTCGTGGTCCTGGGGCTGGCGCCCCAGGCTTTTTGCTGTCACCCGCTTCGCGGGTTAACTTGCGCCCAGGCTTTATGCTATCGCCCGCTCCGCGGGCTGTTCATCATTCCCGCTTTGGCGGGTTAAAATGCCCAGCGATTCTTGATGAGCCTTGCCCCCAAAACACAGCTCGGGCGCTACGAGATTCGCTCGCTCATCGGCGCGGGTGGGATGGGTGAGGTTTATCTGGCGCAGGACACGAGTCTGAATAGACCAGTCGCTCTGAAAGTCCTGCCTGCCGAAGTCGCCTCGAACCAGGATCGCATGCGTCGCTTCAAGCAGGAGGTGACCTCAGCCGCGTCTCTCAATCACCCAAACATCGCGCACATCTACGAGATCGGCCAGTCAGACAATCTGAACTTCATCGCGATGGAATACGTCGACGGCACGACGCTGCGCGACAAGATTCACAAAGAGCACGAGGACTTTTCGAAACTCCTCCGCGCGTTACAGCACGTCGCTTTCCGCCTTTCGTGGTCGCAACGTTGTACGCGAAGCTGGGACGTGATGACGAAGCGCTCACGTGGTTGGAAAAGGGTTATGAGGAACGTGATTTCCGGATGACGCTGATTAGCGTAGCGTTTGAATTTGATCGGTTGAGATCCGATCCGCGGTTCAGGGAGCTCGTGCGCCGGATGGGACTTCCCGAGTAAAATCCTCACATGCGAGTTTTACTGCTGTTTGTATTGGTGTTTTCTAGCGCGCCGGTGTTGCTTTCACAAACTGTCGATCAGGATGATGTGATTCGCACCGAGACTGACGTCACCAACCTACCCTTCACCGCAACGGACAAAGACCATCGCTTCATCACGACGCTACGCGCTGAGGATCTGCGCGTGCTCGAAGATGGCGTGCCGCAAACGCTCTTCACTTTTCAACAGGAAACCGACAGACCGCTCTCAATCGCGTTCTTAATCGACGTGAGCTTCTCGCAGGAAGCCACACTACCGGCTGAGAAGGCGGCAGTGAGAACGTTCGTTGAGAAAGTGATCCAGTCGAACAAAGATCAGGTGGCGCTGATTCCGTTTACCGGATTTGCATATCTGGAACAACCGTTGACGCGCGATATGTTGAGTGTGTATCGCGTGTTACAAACGATCGAAGTAGCGGCTCCGTCATATGTTGGCAGCGGACGTCCGTTGACGGGAATACCGACTGGTCCAGGTTTGCCTGGTCCTCCGGCCGAAGCCTCGACCGCAATCTGGGACGCGGTAGGACTCACCTCGACTAACGTACTCGCGAACGCCGCGGGCCTGAGACGACGAGCGATCATTATTTTGACAGACGGTATAAACACGTCCGGCCGGTTGAGTCAGAGGGAAGCGATCAATCGCGTGCTGGGCGCCGAAGCTGTGGTCTACGCGATCGGGATTGGCAGTGAGCGCGACGGACTGGATCGCAACGCTCTGCGCGATCTGGCGCAAAATACCGGCGGCCGCGCGTTCTTTCCGGACAAGAAGTTTGACTTGAACGCGGCGTTTACGGAGATCGAGAAGGAGCTGCGAACACAGTATTTACTCGCGTACTCATCAACGAATAAAAAGCGCGACGGCTCCTACCACAAGATCACGATCGAGCTCACAAATCCCGCGCTAAAAAAGGAAAAACTCGAAATCCGCCACCGCCCCGGCTACTATGCACAGTACCGAGCGCGGTAGCGCCGGGTAATCTTCGAAGCACGCCTGTCAATGAAATCACCCGGCGCTTACTACGGCGCTCAGGAAAAAAAAAAGATCTTGACAGGACTAGGCCGGCTGCTTTACAAAGAGCGTTTTCCTCTTGAAGAGGTGACCCCAATGATGATGAGTAGGACGCACATACAACCCACCGCCAAACGGCGCACATTAGATCGGTTTTAATCAGCGGGAGCGGACTCCCGCTCCCAAATCTCCAACGAAAAAGTCGCGAGAATTGTCAGGAGCGGGCAGCTTCCCTCGGAGGCTCAAAGCCCGCTCCTTTCAGTTTTTTGACATTCGAAATACCTTTTTGGAACACAAGAAAACTATCTAAGAAAGGAGGTTCACCGCATGCCTTATGAAAAGCTACAACTCGGAGGTGCTCAGAAGGAGATCCTGTCGTGGGCTAATCACGAGTTCAGCATTGAAGAGCAAAACATGCTACGCAACGTTTCACGTCTGCCATGCCTGTTCAAGCACGTCGCGCTAATGCCTGACGCGCATTTGGGCAAGGGAAGCATGGTGGGTTCGGTTGTTGCCACAAAGGAGGCAGTAATTCCGGCAACCGTCGGCGTTGATATCGGTTGCGGCATGATGGCCGTGAAGACACCGTTCAAGAGCGGCATCCTCGACAGTAAGTTGAAAGAGCTGCGCTTGAAGATCGAAGAAGCAATTCCAACCGGATTCAGTCAATACAAGGAGTCGGTTGACGAGTCGTCGTACTGGGACGGCTGGAATGAGTTCAAAGATCTTCACGAAGGTGTTCACGATCGCAAAGCGAAGGCGATGCAGCAGCTAGGCACCCTCGGTGGCGGCAATCACTTCATCGAAGTTTGTCTGGATACAGAAAACTTCGTTTGGCTAATGCTCCACTCGGGTTCGCGCAACATCGGAAAGGAACTGGCTGAGCGTCACATCTCGACAGCGAAGAGTTTGTGGCGTTTGAACGAATTGCCTGCTCCTGACCTCGCTTACTTCATTTCGGGTACGCCGGAATTTAAGGCTTACTGGAAAGATTTGAAGTGGGCGCAGGGATACGCGATGAAGAATCGCGAAATCATGATGGCGCGTCTGTTGAAAGTATTCAACAAGCTGTTCAATCATCGCGAACCATTCAAGCCTGAGCTGGCAGTTAACTGTCATCACAACTACGTTGCGCTCGAGCAGCATTACGGCGAAGAAGTTTTCGTCACACGCAAGGGCGCGATCAACGCGGCGGCAGGAGCTTACGGCATCATTCCAGGATCCATGGGGGCCAAGTCGTTCATCGTGAAAGGACGCGGTTTGCCAGAGAGCTTCAACTCCTGTTCGCACGGAGCAGGACGCAAGCTATCTCGTGGAGCAGCAAAGCGCGCGTTCACGAAAGACGATCTGGAACGCCAGACGGCGGGTGTTGAATGCCGCAAGGACGTAGGCGTGCTGGATGAAATTCCTGGCGCTTACAAGTCGATCGAAGCAGTGATGAAGAACCAGGAAGACCTGGTCGAAGTCGTTGCGGAGATCAAGCAAGTCGTTTGTGTGAAGGGCTAACAAGCCCTTCTCACGGGCCTTCCCTCCAAAGAAAAATCCCAACACGGATCTATACGAAAGGAGGTGCCGGGTATGGCACTCGATGGACGAGTATTGCTACTAAACCAAACCTATGAACCGCTCGGCACTGTCAGTGTCTCGCGGGCTGTGATCATGACGTTCAAAGACACAGTCACTGTCGAAGAATTCGATAGTGAGCGCGTGTTACGTTCGGCGCGAGCCGAGTTCCGAGTGCCGTCGGTAATTCGACGTCGCACTTACATCAACGTTCGTCGCCGGCGCGAAGCGTCAGGTATGAAGCGCCTGCGGATTTACATGCGCGATAAGTTCCGGTGCCAGTACTGCGGTGATAAGAAAGCCGCAGGTGACCTGACACTGGACCACATTCTGCCACGCTCGCGTGGTGGAGATAATTCGCCGGTCAACATCGTCACTGCGTGTGTTTCGTGCAACAACCGCAAGGGCGATCGCACTCCAGCCGAAGCTCGTATGCCGCTACTCACTTCGCAAAGCGCGCTGCGAGTGAAGCTCGAGCGCGTGGTGCTTTGTCACTATGCAGAAGCACGTGCTGAGTGGCGCAAGTATCTCTTCATGGACGTCCACGATGACAGGGACGTGCGTGAGAAAGTCGAGCGCGAGCGAGCACGTCGTTAGGCCACAAAGAGGCACAAAGAGATTCACAAAAATTTTTGTGCCTCTTGTGATCAAAAAGGTATTTGCAGCAGATCAGTGACTCATCGCGTAAATGACGACGTTGATGCCCACCTTGTAAGCGGGTAAACCATACTTCACTGGATACGACGGATCGTTAATCCATTCCCAGGCGTCGCCCATGTCGCAATTACGAGAGATGAAGGCGATCATGCGGCCGTTTTTGTTCTCAACGCCCATGTAGTGTGGGACGATGCCGCCCTTTTCAGAAGTGATGCCGCGCTGTGCGTTGTAGATGTTGGGAACCTGCACCACCTCTTCAACGTCGAGATAAGAATGAAAGATCGCATGACTCAGAGGTAAGTCTTTGATCTCATACTCGGGGACGATCTTCTGAAACTGTTCCTGAACGTTCTGCCACTCGTACTCACCCCAGAAATCGTCGAGGTAGAGAAAACCGCCGCGTGAGAGATACTCGCGCAGGCGTGCGGCTTGTTCGGTTGAGAGATCCATGAAACCGGGTTCGACGATATAGAGGATTGGGTAGTCGAAGATGCGGTCGTCGAGTATTTCGAGCGCTTCGGGACGCGGTGCGATTTTCAGGTTTGTGCCGGCCCATTCGCGCAGACCAACGATGAAGTTATTATCGGCTTCGGGATAGTCGGTGGTCCACGTGCCGCCGCCGTAATAACCTCGCCGCCCATAGCCGCGCGTTGGTGAATCGTAGATGGTGCGGACGAATGTGTACTCGCCGAACGATGCGCCCGCGGGTTGGTTAGTTGTTGTTGGGCGACGTCGCTGACGGAAATCCTCGAACGAACGCTGCCCCGCGATCGGGATCAGCAGGGCTGATAGAACGACGAGGAGGATGAGCGCTTTGAAAATTCGCAAAGTCATAAATAGTTATTCACAAGATTTACAAGATTGAACAAGATTTACATGTAAATCCTGAAAAATCTTGTGAATCCTGTCTACGGCTGTCGCTGCCGTCCGCCTGACAACCTTCGGTAATACTCTTCAACCGCACGACGATACTTCTCAGGCGCGGCGCCCTCATCACGCAAACGTAAATTCGTTCGACCACTTTGCTGTTGCAGTTGCCTACTCAACTCGAGCTCGAGCTGTCGCAGCGGCTCAACCACGTCCGCTTTCAACAACGCAGCAGTTGCAGCATCACCTTCCATCTGTCCATCCGCGAGTCGCTTGAGCTCATCGATCACTTCATCAAGGCGTCCGGCGCCGGTCGCACCCCACTCACGTCTTAGATCCTGAGCTTCACGAAGCCGCTCACGTATCTCAGCGGGAAGCTGTCGCGCATCACCCCAACCCTCACCATCCCCCATCGTGGCATTGCGGTCCGGCCCCATGCGCTGCCTGTTGCCATCCGACTGGTTGCCACCATTCTGCGAGCCGCCGGACTGCTGGTTACCCTGTTGCTGACCGCTTTGCTGTCCACTTTGAGATCCTTGTTGGCCCTTTTGTCCTTCCTGGCCTTGTTGTTTCCCTTGCTGATTGCGCCCGTTCGCCCGTTCATCCAAACGACGGCGCAGCGAGTCGAGATTGTCAGCGAGTTGCCGCGTGCGATCGAGGTTCTCCTCCGCGCTCGAACCATTCGCGCCCTTCGCACTTTGCTCCGCCGCCTGCAAACGCTCCGAAAGATTATTCAGGCTACGTTCTATCGTGCGCTCTTCACCGCTGCGGCCACCACCGCCCTGCTGGTTTTGCTGACCTTCTTTACCTTGCTGTCCCTGCTGGCCGTTGTTCAACGCCTGCTTACCTTCGCGAATGCGATCCGCAACCCGATCGCGCGCGAGCGAGTCTGCCGCTTCTTTCAACTGGCGCGCCGTACGTTGCTGTCCCTGACTGCCGCCGGCCATCGCACGCGCAGACTGCTCGAGATCCTGCTGCAAGCTGTTGACGCTATCAGCAAGCGTGTCTTTGCGCTCGCCAAGTTGCTCGCGTGTTCGTTTCGAGTTTTCATCCTGCGCGCCCTGGCCACCGCGACGCGAGAGGTTCTCCATGTCTTTTGCGATCTCGCGCTGTCGCGACGCCGCCTGTGCAGCACGCTGTCGCAGATCCGAGACCTGTTGTTGACGCCCTGACGATCCCGATTGACCACTACCCTGACTGGTAGAGCCGCTCATCTGCTGTAGACGTTGTTGCGCCTGTTGCAGTCGTTCCAGCGCGCGTTCGTTCTGTGCGACCGACTCGCCTGAATTACCACGCGATGAAGCCTGCGCTTTCTGCATCTCGTCGGCAGTCTGGTTGAGCTGACGACTCAACTCCGCCATCTGCTGATCGCGACGCTCACGCGACAGACGTTCGAGCTCGCGCGCTGCTTTGCGCGTCTCGTCGATTAATTCCTGTTGTTGTCGTTGATTACCAGAGCCGTTCGCCGGTCCCTGCTGCATGCGTTGACGCTGTTCTTCGAGTGCTGCCTGTTGTCGTCGCGCGAGCTCTTCGAGACGTTGTTCAGCTTCACTCTTTTGCTTTTCAGCTTGCTGCTGTTGCGCGCGCTGAACGGTCTCGTACTGGTTCTTCATCTTGTCGAGCTCGAGCTCGAACAGACCCGCCAGCTCTTGTTGCTCGCGCTGGCCACCACCGCCGCCGCCGTTCTGCTGATTGCCGAAAGCGACCTGGACTTCACGGAAGATCGCGTCGGCTGCGAGCAGTCGTTGTAATGCACGCTGCTCGGGTGGAAGCGCATCTTTACCGGACTCTTTTCTTAGCGGAGGCGGTGCGGCTTCCATCTCCTTTGCGGCCCCGCGCAGGTGCTCGGCCATCTCCGCAACCCGTTTTTGACCTTCATCGACATCGCCGAGCCGGCGGCCCATGCGATCGAGAAACTCGAGCGTGTCAGTACGCAGTTTCTCTTGCCCGGTAGCCACGGCTTCGTAACCATCCTTGCGTTCCTGTTCGGTGTACTTGTCGCCTTCACGCATGAGCCGGTGCGTGGCTGCGATCAGATCTTTCTGTCGACGCGAGAGGGCGTTCTGATCCTGATCGCCCTGGCCCTGTCCACCGCCGCCTTGCTGTTGCGACTGCTTATACTCCATCTCAAACGGCTTCACTTCGATGAAGTAGATGTCGCTTGTCGATTCACTCGCCGCGTCGCGCGCTTTCGCGAAGTAGGAGATGAAGTCGCCGGGCTTGAGCTTGTATTCCTCGAGGAAGAACGTGTACGCGCCGGTCAACGATTTCGCTGATTCGCGCGTGAGATTTTGCAGGTTGACGGTCTTCTCCGCGCCGCCGTTGACGGAGAAGTGCAGGTCCATCGAGACGACGCCGTAATCGTCTTCGGCGCGCGCCTGTGTGAACACTTCTTCGAGGTTCGTCGCCTTCCGATCGCGCCCGGGTTTGTCGAAGGAGATCACGGGCGGCTGATCGGAGAGTACTGACACGTCGTACTCGTTCGAGCCCCGATAAGCTTCACCGTCGACACTGACGAGCTCGATGTAGTAGCTCGTGTCGCCATTCACGGTTAACTGCCCGACGAAGTCTGAGCCCTGCAACTGCATGTCAGTCTTCTTACCGTCGGCAAACACGATGTGCGCGGCCTTCACTTTCCCTGACAGCTTCGCCGTGATCGTGGCCACAGTGCCTTTGAGCGCCGCGATGTCGCCGCCGTCTTCAACCGCCTTCGTGGGAAGGTTCGTGAAGGCAGGGAAGTTCAGCGACAGATCGAGTTGTTTGACGAATGGCAGATCGACGACGTTCAGCTTGAAAACTTCGGAGCGAACGTTGTTCGACTCGATGAAGTACTCCATCGAATCCTGAATGTTGAAGATCGAGAAACGAAAGTCAGTCTTTGCTTTCGCTGGCTCCATCACCTGCCCTTGGAAATCGTCTTTCGAGCCGACGGGGCGAGAAAAAATGGTGACTTGTTGTGAGTCGAAATTGACGAGTGTCGCAATGACGTCCTGATCGGAGCCTTTCGGAACGCGCGCAGTGCCGGGCCGCACCTTGATGCTCATCGCGTTGGTTGTGGCCGCGAGTGTTGTCGGCGTGACGAGTTGTGCGACGCCTTGGGAGATCTCCTTTGGCCCAAACTTCAACACGCTCACGAACAGCAGCAGGCTTGCGAGCGCAGCGCCGCCGTACAGCATCAGGCGCGAACGGCGGATCACGTTTCCGACGTCGAGCATTCCGGAAACACTGTTGGCGTCCTGGTAGAGACGATTCACGAGCGCGGGCGAGATGTGCGATTGCGCAGTGTCGTTTGAGTATTCAACTGCAGTGACCAGACGATCGTCGGCGCCGGGCGAGTGTTCTTCGATCAGACGTGCGAGCTTCGCGTCGCTGATGCGTTTGAAGAGCGGACGGATGAGCGCGAAGTAAATCGTGGCGAGGATCATGAGCAATGCGCCGATACGCAAAGTCAACAGCGCGCCGCCGTTGTAGCGATAACGATGTGCGGCCCCGCCGGTCAACAACAGCAGACCAGCAACGACACCGACGCTGATCGCAACGCCGCGCAACGTTAGTAACAGTTGGCGCCGCGAGCGTGCTCGACGCAGGAGATCCTGTAGTAGGTTTGTTTCAGGGCTCATAATCACTCCCTAATTTCTTCTCTGTGCAACCTCTGTGTTCTCTGTGTCTCTGTGGTAAACAGTCACCACAGAGACACAGAGAACACAGAGGTGGCATAGAGAAAACTTCAACCGATCATCTTCACCATCTTCGTTCGTCGCGCCAGGAATGATTCTGCCAGCAACAGCAGCAGCGCGACCAGCAATAACGACCACCAAACCCTTTGCCGTCCCTCGACTTGCTCATCGCTCAAATTCCGACTTGCCGCAGCGCCCTCGGCACTGCCCGCGCCGCCGGTTACGCCCGCCATGAACTCGCCGAAGTTTATCTTCGTGAAGTCACCTTCCGCACCGTCAATATTCACAGCGGCGAAGTCGGGTTGTGAGCTGTAACGCAGACGGTAGAAACCAGGCTCACGCGCGGTCACGAGCAGATCGCCGTCCGGTGTGCTGCGACTCTCCGACAAGCGCGCACCGCCGGGCGTATCGATCGCTGGTGGGGCCTGCTCCTGTCGCTTGCCAACAGTAAACGTCTGCCCTAATCCATACCACGCATTCGCTTCACGCGTCCCTGCATAGCGCACCATCTGATGAATGAACGGCAAGTACAACGGCGTCAGTGGCAGATCGTTCCAGCTTGGCCCTAACGACGAGGTGAACAACAACACGCGTCCTTTTCCTGTTCGTCCTTCGACAAGCGCCGGACTGCCATCTTCAAAACGCGCCAGCACTGCTGCATTCGCGCGCGGCTCCGAACGGAAGTAGCCGATCACGTTTGCGGCTGCGAGCCTGCCGCTCTCCTGAAACACTTCGAATATCGGATGATCGAATTTGACTTCCGTGATCGCAACGCTCTCGCCAGCCTTCGTCTGCACTGCTTCACGCAGCGTGGCGGGCGCGATTTGCTGAAGTGAATTGTTGAAAGTGTCGGCCTGCGTGCGTGGTCCGGTCGAGACGATCATCTGCCCGCCTGCATTCACAAACCTGACGAGCGTATCAGCGAGCGCGGAAGAGATCGGTCCGGCGTCGTTCAAAACCACGAGGGCGTAATCGGAAATGCTCGCCGGATCGACCGATCCGGCACTCTTGAGCGCGAATGTAAACGGCAGGTCGTCGTTCGTCGTGAGCGCGCTTTGCAGGTGCAGACTGTCGCTGCGCCCGCGCGAAGCGCCTTCGATGATCAACGCCTGCGCCGGAGTCTCGCGCCGGAGAGTGAAATAGAAACGGTTGTCAGGCGCGAAATCACCGGGGGTGAGATCGACAGTGCAACGGTTCGCGCCCTCGTTGAGATTGAACCCCGTAAACTCCACCACACGCGAGTCACGGCTGTTGAGACTGATGTCGCGTTTCTCGACGGTCTGGTCGTTGATCTGAAAATCGACCTGGATGTGATCCTTCGGCGTGTCGCTAAAATTACTGACGTGGACCACGAGATTGTCGAGATACTTCTGCCCGAACACTACGCCGCGCGCTTCGACGTTTGTGATCGCAACGTTTGGCGGTGGGTTGTTTCCACCGACGTCGAGCGTCGTGAGCTGCGTGTTGTTTGAGAGTTTGAAAGTCGCCGCCGCGGCGGTCCAGCCGGGCATCTGGAAATCGGAGATCAGGACGATCCGTTTTGGCCCGGACGTTTGGATCTCGCTCAATAGCGATTCGGCGCCACGCAGCGCCTGTTCGTAATCGGTTCCGTCCCAGCCTGCGCTCAGGCCCGAGATACCGAGTCGAACTCTGTTTTTATCAGCAATGAAGCGATTCAGAACCGTGTAGCGCTTATCGAAACTCACGAGCGCGATTTGTTCGTCGTTGCGCGCATCGTCCAGCGCGGTTTCGGCGCGACGTTGCGCTTCGGCAAACATACCTTCGCGGCGCATGCTCAACGAGTTGTCGATCAGGATTACCGTCGCGCCCGCCGCAGTATTGTCTTTCGCGGCGCTGCCGCCGCTGAAGAATGGACGCGTGAACGCAATCACGATCAGCAGGATCGCAAGACAGCGCAAAAACAACAGCAGCAGGTTGTGCAGCGTGCGACGTCGAATCGTCCGCTGCGGCACCTGTCGCACAAAAACGAGCGCAGGGAACTGAACGCGACGCGCACGTGTGCGTCGCACAAGATGCACGAGCACGGGCGCCGCGAGCGCCGCGACGCCGAGGAAAAATAATGGCGTCAGGAACGACATAAAAACCTGTGGATAAAACCTACTTCCCAGCGCGACGAGATAGGAACGAGAACAACGCGAAATCGAGCGGCTGTTTGGTCGTCAGCATTTCATAGTCGACGTGGTTTGCAGCTGCGCAGCGTCGCATTTCCTCGACGTGCTGCCGCATCCGCTCGCGATAGCCGCTCATCACCACGTCAGGCAGCACCGGCATCTGCTCCTGCGTCTCTGCGTCTTCGAGCAATAGCACAGGCTCGCTGAAATTGAAGTCGAGCTCGTTTTGATCGAGCACGTGAAACGCGACGAGGTCGTGGCCTTTAAATCGCAGGTGCTGAAATGCTTCTTGAAGACGCTCGGCCTGATCGTAAAAGTCGGAGATGATGACGACGATGCCGCGCCGCGTCAGTATCTCCGCGAGCTGGTGCAGCGATTCCGCGAGATGCGTTTCGCCGCCCGGTTCAAGCATTGAGAGATTACCGAAGATCGTGCGCATGTGGCCCGTGCGGTTGCGTGCGGGGACGTGCGTGTGAACTTTGTCGGCGAACGCAACGAGGCCGACGGCGTCCTGCTGTCGATTGAGTAAATACGCGAGCGAGGCGGCGAGAAACTGCGCGTACTGAAGCTTCGTTACAGAGCTTTCGTGCGCGTAGTTCATCGATGCGCTCGTGTCGACGAGCAGGTGACACTGCGTGTTCGTGTCGGCGCGATATTTTTTGATGAAGTAACGATCGGTGCGCGCGAGCAGACGCCAGTCGAGATAGCGTAGATCGTCGCCGGCGTTGTACTGGCGATACTCGGTGAACTCAGTTGAGAAACCTGTGTACGGCGACCGATGCAAGCCTGACATGAACCCCTCGACAACCGCACGCGCAAGCAGCTCGAGCGAGCCGACGCGCGCGAGCAGCTCGGGATCGAGAAATCTGGTTGCAGTCGTGTTGGGTGTCATAGTCGTTTACAGGATTTACAAGATTGAACAGGATTGACATGTAAATCCTGAAACATCTTGTTAATCCTGTCTACAAGCCACTCTTCGGCTCAGGCACGCTCTCGATCAACCTTTTGATCACGTGATCGGAATCGATCTTCTCCGCTTCAGCCTGGAAGTTGAGTAGCACTCGATGTCGCAGCACCGCAGGCGCAACGGCGCGCACGTCTTCACACGAAACGTTGTATCTGCCACGCAGTATCGCGCGCGCCTTCCCACCAAAGATCAGAAACTGTGAAGCACGCAGAGACGCGCCCCACGTCACCCACTTGTTCACAAAATCCGGCGCGGGCGGCGTCCCCGGCCTGCTCGCATTCACAAGTCGCACCGCATAACGCGCAACAGTGTCCGAAGCAGGCACCTGTCTCACAAGTCTCTGAAACGCGATGATCTCATCCGCTGACATCAACCGCTTGAAATCGTAATCCTGCGGCGACGTCGTCTGCTTCACCACCGCGACTTCCTCTTCCTCCGGCAAATAGCCAATCTTCACATTGAACATAAACCGATCGAGCTGCGCTTCGGGCAACGGATACGTGCCTTCCATCTCTATCGGGTTCTGCGTGGCGAGCACGTGAAACGGTCGCGGCAGATCGTAGCTGACACCTTGCACGGTCACGCGACCTTCCTGCATCGCTTCGAGCAGCGCCGCCTGCGTCTTCGGTGGCGTACGATTGATTTCGTCAGCGAGCACGATGTTGGCGAAGACGGGGCCCTGAATAAACTGCATCCGGCGATGACCGGTGGCGCGATCTTCTTCGATGATCTCCGTGCCCGTGATATCGGCAGGCATCAAATCCGGTGTGAACTGAATGCGCTTGAAAGAAAGATCGAGAACGTTGGCAATGGTCCGCACGAGCAACGTTTTTGCGAGGCCGGGAACGCCGGTGATGATCGAATGGCCACCGACGAAAAGCGCGAGCAACACCTGTTCGACGACTTCGTCCTGCCCGATGATCGCCTTTCTGATTTCGCGCATCAGGTCCTCGCGCGCAGAGCCGAGTTTGTCGAGCAGTTGCTCGTCGGAAATGGTTAATTGTTCAACGGCCATGTGCTAGTGTCCTTATTGACCAACGATTCTTAACAACAACTCCTGCGCTTTATCGTAGCGTGGCGCGGCTTCGAGCGCGCGCAGCACGGCGCGCTTGGCTTCGGGCTGGCGGCCGAGCGCGTGAAACGCCGCGGCCACATTGTAGTTTGCTTCGGCCACGTTCGGCGGCGCTAGTGCGAGCGCCACCTGAAATTCCGTCAACGCCTTTGCGTAATCCTTCATCTCGAGACTCAACTCGCCGGCCTGCGTGTGCAGTTTGTAATCAAACGGGCTGATGTAGAAGCTCGCCTGTAAAGCGGCGAGCGCCTGTTCTCGCTCGCCGAGCGCGAGACGAAGACGCGCGATGGTCTTCAACGCTTCCAGATTGTTCTCGTCAGTCTTTACTAACGAGTCGAGAGTTTTTGCGGCCTGTTCGCGATCACCTTTTTGTTCGAGCAGCTTTGCGAGCGACTCGTAAGGATTTCCTTTGCCACTGACATACGGGAAGAGCTCGAGTGCGCGGATGTAATGAACGACAGCGCCTTGCGTGTCGCCGTCGGCGGCGAGCAACTCAGCGGCGCGAATGCGGAGTGCAAATGTGTCCACCGTCTCGAGCAATTTCAACACTTGAGATTTCGAAAGCGAAGCAGCGTTGTTGGTCGGCGTAAGCAATGCCTGTTGCAGTGGTTTGACTTTCGCTTCGATGTACGCGGCAAACTCGCGATCGAAATCACTCTCGCTCAGCTTCAAGACTTGTTGCAGCACGTCAGGCGTTTTTGCTTTGTCGCGATACATCGTGAGCATGCGAAGAATCGCATCGAACCCGTAGCGCTCGACGATGAACTCACAAACCTGCGACGCCTGGAAGTAAGCAATCGGTACATCCTGCGGGCTCTTCGGACGCTGGAAACCGGCGTCGAGATCCGCCATCTTGAACCAGCGTCGCTCCATGAACGCGCGCACAAACAGCGGGTTCCAATCGTCGCCCCAGCCCGGTCGCGCGCGGCGTTCTTCGTAAACGGAAAGTCCTTCGGAGAACCAGCGCGGGATGCGGTAGTCAGTCATCTGCAAAGTGATGACGTGTGTGTACTCGTGCCAGAGCGTGCTGCCCCAGTTGAACTCGCCCGCTTCACGCGCCGACGGCGAATCCTGCGCGACGACGAAGCCGAAACAGACGCCGAGCGCGCCGAGTCCGGGAATGCCGAGCGTGCGCACGGCGAAATCTTCGTGGTTGTTGAAGATCTCGATGATGATCGGACCTTTGGGCGTGAAGCGATACTTCGCCGTCAACTTCGCCGCCGCTTCTTCGAGAAGGTTTGCGGCATAGGGCGAGAGCACGTCGCTTTCCTGCGCGGCAGCTTTAATAATGAATGGACCGCGCTTCGTTTCTTTGAAGTCGCGCATGGAGTCGAGCAGGTCGAGTGTGTTCTTGGCCCAGACGTTGAATGGATCGCCCTTGAATGCCTTCTCGACCGCCTCGCGACCGGTGTCCATCTGCCCGAGCCGCAGCAACGCCATGCCGAGATTGAGATGTGCGTCCCAGAGGCGCGGCGAGATCTCAGTGGCGCGGCGTGCGAACTGAGCAGCTTGTTCGGTGCGGCGCGTGATCGTGGCGTAGTGCGAAAGCGTGTTGTAGATCTCGCCGTACTTTGGACCAATTGCGAGTGTTGCAGCGACTTCCGGTTCGAAGTCTTTGTCCTGTAGATACAACATCGCGGCGCGCAGCGAGTGTGCTTCGAGTGAGCGCGGGTTGATCTTCAGCGCCTTGTCGATTTCCGTAGAGGCTTCGTCGATACGGCTGGCTTCGAGCGACATGCCGGCTTTGAGCGCGATTGCGTCGACGAGGTTTGGATTGAGCGCGAGTGCTTTAGTCAGCGCGGCGCTTGTTTCGGCGTCGCCGTCGAGTCGTTTGTTGCGTGCGACCGCGAGGAAGACGCGCGCGCTGTTTGGATTGATTTTGAAGGCGTCGTCGAGAAAGAGCGCGGCGTCGCCGTAGGCGTACTTTTGCGTGAACAGCTCAGCGGCTCCGAGTTGTGCTTCGAGATAATTCGAGTCGGCCTCGATCGCGGAGCGATACATGTCGTTCGCGTCCTGGTAGCGTTCGAGATGCACGAGGGCGCGTGCGATTAGGGTTAGCTCGCGTGCGGTTTTCGGATCGTGATCGGTGTAGTAAGTGACGAACGTTTCGTAGATGGTTTTGGCGCGATCTTCCTGGCCGATCGAATCGAGGACTTCCGCGCGGCGCAAGTCGCTCTCAAGTTTGTCAGCAGTGTTGTCGGTCCTGGCGGAGTCGGCGGCGGCGCGTTCGAATTCTGTGACGGCTTCTGAGTAACGGCCCGTGAGCGCGAGCGTTTCGGCAAGCTCGTGACGGACTGCGCCGTTGTCGGGTGTTTTTAGCAGGGACTTTTTCGCGGCTGCTTCGGCTTCGGTGTAGCGACCGGTTTCGATGTACTCGCGTAGCTGCGCCCGCTCCGTGTTCGGGGCTTGGGCAAAGGCGTATGAACAAATTGCTAATAGCAACAGAACCGAGCGCGGTAGCGCCGGGTAAATTCTGGTGAAGCGCCTGTCGATGAAGATTGACCCGGCGCTACCGCGCTCGGTTCTGTTGCTTGCCATTATGATCCTGCTTGCTTAATGGAACGATTTACCTTTGCCAGCTCGATGAATAGTTGTTCGAGGTTCGTCTCATATTCAGCTTCGGCCATGCTTCCTTTGCGCGCGATTAGTTGCTCGATCTCACCTTCCAAGCGCGTCCGCTCTTTAAGCAGCCGTCCTGCCGCCGCACTCGCCGCCGCCTCGCCTGTACTCAACGAATCGAGATAAGTTGCGCGTGCGAGCAGTCCTTCACCGGCTTCGAGCTTTTCGCGTCCGACACCGTCGCCATTGTCGTCAAACATCGCGTGCTCGGTCGCGAGCCGTCCGGCTTGTTTATAAAAATCCGCAGTCAGACGGTTTGCGTAGACAAACGCTTCCAGCACCGAAGTGTGCCCGTCCTGGTCGGTGTCAGCATCAGTCGCATTCAACGCCGTGATCAAGAAACCCGTGAAGCGTGTCGCGTTCGTTTCCTGCCCGCTCTTCGTAGCAGTGATAACGATCCTCCCTTTGGCCGAGAGGCTCTTGATGAACTCGCCACTCGAGCTCGACAAATTGAAGACGACGACTCGATGCGTCGGCAGCGCTGAGAGCATCGCGTTGTAATCAGCCGCCGCGAGATCTGGCCCCACCAGATTGAACTTTGACTCCTTGCCGTCGAACGATCCATGACCGATCAGAAACACGAACAGCACGTTGTTCGCATCGAGCTGCGTTTTGAGTGTCGTGAATGTGCGTTTCACATCCTCGGCAGTCGCGCCTTTTAAGACGGTGAGCTGCTTCGTATCAAACCCGAAACGCGACGACAGCACCGAGCTCAACTGCCCGGTCCATTCTTCAAACTGCTTCGCGTAAACCGCTTCGCCACCCGCGCCATTCACGATCACCGCAAACTTGTTCGGATCAGATGATTTCTGTGCACACACTAAGCCCGCGAACAAAAGAATCAACATCAAGGCGATAGCGTGCTTCATAAGTAAGTTTTAGACAGGATGAACAGGATTTTTCAGGATGAACATGTAAATCCTGTCAACAACTACGCCAACCCTTCACGCTTCCGTAGAAACCATTCAGCGCTCAGCAATCCGATAATCAATAAGAAATTCACCGGCATGTCCCAGAGATCTTTAGTCACTCGCTCGGAATACGGTGTTTGACGATAGATCAGATCGTCCAAAAGCGATTGCGCTTCGGCTGGCGTGTAATACTTCCCACCCGTTTCAGCCGAGATGCGCTTCAACAAGTCGCTGTTCTGCGCCGCACTGTAATACTCACGATTCAGATCGCTCACGAGCATGTTCGAGGTCGCGCTCAACGTCCCGAGACTCTGACTCGTGCCCACCAATTCGATCCGGTGTTGGCCCAACTCATCCGCTTTGAATTCACCTGCGTACGTATTCACGGAGTTGAGCGTCGTAAACTTCAGCGGCACATCCACGACTACGCCCGACGGCTTCGTCACGCGCGCCGTCGCACGCGCATCAGGCGCCGGATTGAAATGCTTGTCACGAATGTCGGCAACGATATTTATGTTGTCATCAAGCGCGTAAACTTCCTTCTCGGTACCGATCTCGACCTGCTTCGGCGTGCCACTCACAAGATAGCGCAGCATCTGTCGCCAGAATGTTTCGTGGGCGTTGTTCTTTGCATCCATTCTCATTTTCCAACGCCACGTGTCGGCCGCCGTGAGCGCGAGCGTCTGTCCGCGACCGTACCGCTGTTGCACTAATAAAGGAGCGACCTGGGCCGAACCCTCGACACGCCGCGCTTCGAGCAACACCGAAGCGCCCGGCTTCACGTTCGACAATACTTCCGAGACGGAGATCGGCGGCAATTCGTTCCAAATTTTTTGATTCGCGCCGCGATCTTCGTTCAGTCGCGTAATCGGGTGTTCCTGGCCCGCGCCCGTCAGCACTGGTTTGTAGACCGGTGTAAATGAGTTCGCGTCGTCAACTGGACCACCAGTGAGCGCCACCGGCAGAAGCTCTTCGATCGTTGTGCCCTTGAACTTGCCGCCGTCGAACGCGAGCCGTCCGCCGAGCGCGAGCAACCCGCCCCCGCGCCGTGCTACGAACGCTTCCACATTTCGCAGCTCATCCGCAGTAAAGAACCCCGCTTCGACACTACCGATGATCAGACCGTCATACGAAAACAGTTCTTCTTCCGACTTTGGAAAACCGGTCGCGAGCTCGGTTTGATTGCCGACGCCCTGCCGGTAAAACTTGTTCTCACCCGTGCGTTGAAGCGAAACGAGCGTGACGTTCTTTTCGTTCGGCGTGATTGACTCGCGAATCTTGCCAAGCTCCCAACGCGGCTCGCCTTCGACGTGCAGGATCCGCAGTGGTCCTGTGATCACTTCAACGAGCGAATCCTGTTTGTTGTTATCAACCGTTAGCTCGCCATCGAGCGGCGTGATCTCGACTGTGTAGCGATGAATGCCGGGCGTCGTGGGCGTGATCTCGAGATTCACTGCCTGCGTGTCGTTACCGCGCAGGTTGAACTCTTCCGTTTTCACCGTGCGTCCATCTTCACGCACGCTCAGCAGCACTTTCGTCGCACTGTAACCACTCAAGCCCACAATCGTCTCGATGTTCAATCTCGAGCCGACAAGGACGCGTCGCGGCATGTTCACACGTGTTAACTCGGCGTCCATCGGGCGTGATGTGTTGCCGACGCCGACTGTGAACACAGGAATATCGCGGGCGCGCAGCTCTCTCAAGACCGCGGCGAGATCGCGTGGCACATTCGAAGCGCCGTCGGTTGCAAGGACCACAGCCGAAAGCGGCATACCCGAAGAACGTTTGATCGTCTCGTCTAATGCGCCTGCAAGATCGCTCGTGCGGCCTTCGCCGTAAAGATCGTTGCCGTCTTTGAGTCGAGCGAGCCCGCCGGAGAAGCCGTAGAGATTTGTTTTGAACTTCTTTTCGAGTCGATTAAGAAACGAGTCTTGTCCGGGAGCTGTGTTGAGTAGTGCCTGCTTGACGCTTTCAAGGCGAGTGGCGCCGCCGGGAACGTCATGCAGTTTCATACTGACCGAGTCGTCGATCACCATCGCGACGTAACTGCTGCGCGGGATTACTGACGACACGACGACAACCGGCCGTAACAGTAATGTAACCATCAGCAGTAAAAGTGTCGCGCGCAGTGCGATGAGCGTGACTGTCGTGGACTTTGAGAGACGAACGCGCGGGCGCAGGTAAATGAAATAAATGAAGACGCCGGCGAGAAGAAGTATGAGGATGAGAATCACGGCGCTCGGACGCACGTCGAAACCGAAGCGGCCGTTAGTAAAAACGGCCTGCTCATGTCCGAACAGAAACCGTACGAGTTGGCTCATTTTGTGGTGACCGCCATTATACACGGCGTTTGTGCTTAGTAGCGGCTCGGTAGTTAGCGGTTGTTTCGATTGAAGGGTTCGTCCCTCAATTTATTTTTTCGTACATGCATCCACTTTGCACAAAAAGTCTCGATCGCACTCTTCTCTGTGCAACCTCTGTGTCCTCTGTGTCTCTGTGGTTGATGAATTCCGAGTAAAACCACACCACAGAGACACAGAGGACACAGAGGTTGCACAGAGAAATCCCAAAACAACAGATTACGCAGATTCTGTGTAATCTGAGGATACATCGGTGCTAAAATTCGCGAGCCAATGAACCCCAGAATTGGTATTTACATCGTTCTCACGTTTTTTCTTGCGGCCAGCCTATTGTTGGTTTCGTCGTCCGCAATTTCCGACGAACCGGCGAGTCAGGGACGACCGATCACGCCCGCAGGCTCGTTAGTGCAGGACTTGACGACGCGCCAGGCGGCGGTGGGCGCGTTGCCGGTCGATCTCGTTCGCAGTCCGGATAAGCTCGGACCAGGTGGCGAAGGTCGTTTTCTGATTTCAGTAAACAGTGGTTATGGGATTCAGTTCAATGCAGCGGCGAATCGCGGTCAGCAGTCACTTTCGGTAATCGATCTCAACGCGAAGCCCGCGGCTGTGGTGCAGAATGTTTACTTCCCGTCGCCGCAGAGTGTGAACGTCGGCGTAGTGTTCTCACGGGCGAAGCAAGACGACGGCTCCTATACGCTTTTCGTCTCGGGTGGATTCGAAAACAAGATCTGGATCTTTCGCTTTCAAGCAGAGAATCAGACGCCGATCACGCCCGCCTCGCCTGGTCCAAACACAAACGTCGAAGCGCCTTTTATAGATGTGAGCGGATTCGCGTCTGCGGCAAACTCACCGCGCTACAACAGCGATCGCGCGCCGGTTTATCCGACCGGGATTGCTGTTGAGGGCAATAGACTTTTTGTCGCGAATAATCTTGGCGATAGCCTGGGCATAATCGAGGATGTGTGGGGAGCGCGAAAGCTTACTCGCGTCGATCTGCAAAAGAGTGAAGGGCAGTTTGTTTATCCGTATGCAGTTGCCGTCGTACCCAGACGACCCGATAGTCCGATTCTCACCAAGGTCTATGTCTCGTGCTGGAACGACAACTCCGTAGCTGTGGTCTATCCTCACAAACCGGCGGAACCGATCTTACGTATTGCTGTTGGTCGCCATCCCACCGCGATGGTACTCAACCCAAATAAAACACGGCTCTATGTTGCAAATTCGAACGACGATAGTGTTTCGGTAATCGATACCGATAACGACAAAGAGATTGAACGTATCAGCGTGCGTTTGTCTGAAGACGTTCCACCCGGCAACAGCCCTGAAGGACTGGCGTTGAGTGGCGACAATCTTTTCGTTGCGAATGCACACAGCAACTCAGTCGCAGTTGTAGAGCTATCAAGCGACGCGCGGGGTGCATGGGAAAAGAAAGAAGGGCGCAGCCAGGTTCGCGGCTTCATTCCGACCGGCCAGTATCCATCCGCGCTCGCGCTTGTGGGCCAAACACTCTTCATCGGTAACGGCAAAGGCACCGGCCTTCAGAACTCTTCATTGATCGTCGACAACTCCGGCCGCGTGCCCAACGCACCCAACGAACGTTTCCCCGCCGGAAGCGGTCGCGCCGGTGGACAAGGCGGGCAGTACAGCGCAGCGCTCGTTGTCGGCAACATCAGCGCCGTAAACGTTCCTGACGATCCCGCGCTCGCACGCTACACACAGCAAGTAATGCGCAACAACGGTTTGCTTGGCGAGCGACCGTCGAGACTCTTTCCCGGTCGTTCGCCGATCAAACACGTCATCTACGTGATCAAAGAAAACCGGGCATATGATCAGGTCTTTGGCGACGTGGAGAAGTCAGGCGATGGCTCCAAAGCTGACGGCGATCCGTCGCTCGCGATTTTCGGCGCTGGTGACGCAGCCGCGCGACCCAACGGTCAGCGTCAGGACATCTCGCCAAACCATCGCGCGCTCGCGCTTCGCTTCGGATTGTTCGATCGCTTCTTTGTGAACTCGGAAGCGAGTCCCGACGGGCACAACTGGTCCACCGCGGCGTTTTCGACTGACTACGTCGACAAGGCGTTTCGCTGGAACTACAGCCGCCGCGGCCGCACGTACGATTTCGAAGGCTTCAATCGTTTGCCGAATTACGAGCCCTTGCGTGGCGCGCCTTCGCTGTTTGGACCGAGAGCAACTACCGACGATGTGGCGAACTTCATGCGACGCTTTATTCCGTATCTTCAAGGTTCGCGCGACGTTGCTGAGCCGGAGTCGCTTTATCTGTGGGATGCGGCGGCGCGCGCCGGACTGACTTATCGCAACTACGGTGAGTTTGTTGCCACGCTGTCCGAGGCGGATGTCAAAGCGGTTCGAGAGAACCGCGCGAAGTCGTATCCGGATCTATCGCCCACTGTTTCGGCGTTTCCGACGAAGAAGTCGCTCGAGGGTCGTGTTAGTACTAACTATCGCAACTTTGATATGGACACGCCTGACGCGATGACTGTCGACTCGTATCGCGCCGCGCGTGAAAATAGCTCTGTGAGTCCATTAATCAACAGCGCTCGTGGGAACTCGCGATTGGGTGCCTGGCTTGAGGAGTTTCGCACTGGTCAGTTGCCTAATCTTTCCGTCATACGCCTCTCGAACGATCACACGGATGGCGTCACTGTGCGCAAGCCGACGCCGCAGTTCTACGTTGCCGATAACGATTACGCGCTTGGGTTGATGGTGGAGGCGGTGTCGAATAGTCCTTACTGGAAAGACACCGCGATCGTGGTTGTCGAAGATGACGCGCAGGATGGACCAGATCACGTCGATGCGCACCGCTCAGTAGCGCTCGTGATCAGCGCCTACAACAAGCCCGGCGCGTTGGTCCATGAATTTCACAACACGGTCAGCTTGATTCGCACGATCGAATTGCTGCTCGGCATCGAGCCGATGAACCAGCTCGACGCAACAGCGACGCCCATCAACATCTTTCGCGCCGAGCCCGACCTGCGACCTTACAAAGTGCTGCTTCCGAACGTCGCGCTTGATAACCTCGTCACACCACCGCCGCGTGACGTCGCAACTGCTTACTGGATGCGACTTACCGAAGAACAGGATCTCGAACACGCCGACATGGCCGATCCCGAAATCCTGAACCGCATCATCTGGTTTTCAGTTCGTGGAAACACCCCGATGCCCTCAATCGCACGTCTTCCCGCCTTCGACGCCATGCGCCTCGGATTACAACAAGAGCGCGAAGAGCTCGCAGAAAAAGTCGCCACAAAGAAGCACAAAGACGATTGATCGAATTGCAAGAAATAAACTAACGTGCTATACACTCTACAAGGAGTGCAAAGATGTCCTCAGAACAACTCAATGAAGACAACCTGGATCCGGATTATGTGAATAATGAATACGTGAGTATTCCTGACTGGCACATGGCGATTTTAGAGGAGCGCATGGCTCGATATAAGTCGGAACAGGTAGAATGGACGCCGTTGGAGGAGTTTGCGAAAGAAATCGAACAATTCAGGAACTCTTTGAAGGTTAAAAAAGATTAACTAAAGCTAGATCCTCACTACAGCAATGAACATTCAAGTCGTCCTCTCACCGGATGCTAAGGCAGATATCAGCTCAACCATTGAGTGGTACCACCGAATAGATCCAAACCTGGCTTCCCGCTTCGAACAAGAAGCACTGACAACACTGCGCCATATTGGACAATTCCCACATCGGTTCCGAATTATCAGCGGTGCTGTCCGTCGAGCGCGGCTGAAACGCTTCCCCTACGCCATTTACTATTCTTTCAGTTATGACGAAGCATTGGTGACAGCAGTCCTGCATCGGCGCCGGTCTATCGATATCTGGAAACAGCGAAGCCGCCGCTAATTCGCGGCGTAGACCAGCTCACGTTTCCGGGTGGTTGCGCCGAAGAGCAGGCCGCCGAGGGCGCCGGAGCCGGCGCCGATTATTAGGCCCACGGGGATGTAGATCTGGCTGTCGTCAACACTATCTGAATACTTCGCGGCGCCAATACCTGCGCCTGCACCGGCTCCGATGCCCGCGCCGATCAACGCCCACTTGCCTTTCTTTGCCGTGCCGGAAACAACGTAGACCTGCCGCACGTCTGCGCGCGCGATGCTAAACGGTTTGCCGTCGCGATCGATCGTCAACGTTGTGTCTGTCGCTTCGATCATTTCACCTTTGATCTCTTTCCCGTTTTTCTCCCGAACGAGAAGTCGTTGGTTCGTTTTGATCTGTTGCACTGCGGTCCACCCGCTCAGTGATGCAGTCTGTTGAGAAAACGCAAGTGGTGCGTGAGTCGAGAGAAGTAGTAAGACAAGTAACAGGGGCAGAGTTTTGTGCTTCATCATGTTCTCCTTTTCAAAGGAGTCCATGAGCAAGCACTGTTCCCACTCGTTTCGCCTAAAATTTGCGCCAGATCCTGCTGCGACGCCGCAGAACTTTCCGACACCTGGCGCAAACTTCTAAGGCTTCTCGGGATTGAGCTCGATCGATTTTCGATAAGCAGCCTCGGCTGGACCAAGGTTACTGACCAAACTATGCGCGTAGCCGAGGTTACGGAAGCCGCGTGGATCGCGTGGCTCAAGCGCCGTGTAACGCTCCCAAAGCTTGACCATTTCCTTATGCGACTGCTCGTCTTCCATGTAACTGATGTGATCGGCGAGCTCGTAGATCGCTGGAGCGTAATCTTCATTGCTCAACTCGCGCAGTAACTTGAGAGCGTCGTCTTCCTTTTCTGCTCCAAGCAATGACAGCGCTTTTCAGCAGTCGCAAACCTTTATCCGCTTGTAAATTCTGTAAATCCTGAAATCCTGTAAAAAACTTTTATCCTGTTCACAGGTTCTTACAAGATTTCATGATTTACAGAATTTACAAGAAGAGTCTCCTGTGGCTCAATATGCGGCATGCGTCGCGTCACAGTCATCGATTCACACACCGGCGGTGAGCCCACGCGCGTGGTTGTCAGCGGTGGGCCAGAGCTCGGCAACGATTCTCTCGCAAATCGTCTCGAGCGCTTCAAAAATGATCACGACGACTTTCGTCGCGCGATCGTGAACGAGCCGCGTGGCTCGGAAGCGGTTATCGGCGCGTTGCTGTGTGCTCCAGTCGATCAATCGTGCGTCACGGGCATCATTTTTTTCGATCGCGCAGGATATCTGGGGATGTGTGGACATGGCACGATCGGCGTGGTCGCTACGTTGACCCATCTGAATCGCATCGGTCCCGGGTTACACCGGATCGAGACGCCGGTCGGCGTTGTCGTCGCGCATCTCGATGAGAATAGAACCGTGGAAGTGGCGAATGTTCCGAGTTATCGTCTCGCCGCGAATATCACGATCGAGGTTCCCGGCTTTGGACCGGTCAGAGGCGATGTTGCCTGGGGTGGAAACTGGTTTTTTCTCGTGAACGAACATCGACAGGAGCTGGAGTTCGACAATATCGATCGCTTACTGGAGTTTACTTTGCGAGTTCGTGAAGCTCTTACTCGCGCCGGAATCAAGGGCTCTGACGGCCATGAGATCGATCACGTGGAGCTCTTTGGTCCATCGCGACTGCCCGGAGTCAACAGTAAAAACTTCGTGCTCTGTCCGAGTAAGACTTACGACCGCTCGCCTTGCGGCACGGGCACGAGCGCAAAACTCGCATGTCTCTTTGCTGACGGAAAACTCAAAGAAGGCGACGTGTGGAAGCAGGAGAGTATTGTCGGCAGCGTTTTCGAAGGGTCAATCAGAGTCGTCGACAATGTTGTTTACCCGCATATCAAAGGCTCGGCTTTTATCACCGCTGAAGCAGATCTGATTCTCGACGCGCGCGATCCCTTTGCCATGGGCATTGGCGGATGAGCTCAAAAACTTACGACGTCGTCATTATCGGCGCGGGTATTGTCGGTTCCGCGTGTGCGGCGGAGTGTGCGAATGAAGGTTTGACAGTTGCGATTGTTGAGGCGGGAATCATCGGCGGTGGTGCGACAGCCGCGGGCATGGGCCATCTCACGGTAATGGACGACTCGGAAGCGCAGTTTGCCCTCACACGTTACTCACAACAGCTCTGGGACCAGATGAGCGACGCGTTGCCGCGCGAAGTCGAGCACGATGCGTGTGGCGCGATCTGGGTCGCAGTTGACGATGAAGAGATGGCGGAAGTGTGCCGCAAGGAGAAGTTTTACGCTGAGCGCGGGGTGAAGACTGAGGTTCTCGACGCGCACTCGCTCGCGGAAGCTGAGCCGAATTTGCGACCGGGATTGGTCGGTGGGCTTCGTGTTCCCGGCGACAGCGTGATCTATCCGCCGTGTGCCGCGCAATACTTTGTCGACCAGGCGACCGCGAAAGGCGCCGCGCTTTTTCTCGGCATGGCGGTCGACCAGATCGAAACCGGCGCCGTTCGCTTGCGCGATGGAAGTTCGATCTCCGCTGGGTTGGTTGTGAATTCAGCCGGTAGCGCGTCGCCGGCGTTGACGCGCGGGCTCGAGGTGAAGAAGCGCAAGGGCCATCTCGTGATCACCGATCGCTATCCGAGCTTTGTGCGGCATCAACTGGTCGAGCTCGGTTATCTGAAAAGCGCGCACTCGATGACGTCCGAATCCGTCGCGTTCAATGTTCAACCACGCAAGACTGGTCAATTATTGATCGGCTCGTCGCGGCAGTTCGGCGTTGATGATTCGCACGTCGAGAATGCAATCATCACGCGCATGCTCGAGCGCGCGGTTGAGTATTTGCCGAGTCTCGGTAAGCTCTCGTCCTTGCGCGCGTGGACCGGATTTCGCGCCGCGACGCCTGACAAACTTCCGCTGATTGGTCCACACACGGAAAACGAGCGACTCTATCTCGCTACCGGCCACGAAGGCCTTGGTATCACGACCTCGCTCGCGACCGCGAAACTGCTCGTCGATCAGATCATGAACCGTGATAGCGCGATTCCCGTCACGCCTTACTTGCCTGCGCGGATGGCCAGAGGTGCGGTGCATGCCTGAGACTGTGACGCTCGCCGTTAATGGAATTACGGTCGAGATGCCTGCAGGGAGCCTCGTGTCTGCCGCGATTCTGAAAACAGGCACACATGTGTTTCGACGTTCAGTAACGGGTGAGCCGCGGGGTCCGTTGTGTGGCATGGGGATCTGTTTTGAGTGCCGCGTGACGATCGACGGCGAGCAGCATTGTCGTAGTTGCCAGACGGTTTGTAGAAACGGGATGGACGTGCGAACAGATGGGTAGTCCGCATGAGCTGCTGGTGGTTGGCGCCGGGCCTGCGGGCATGGCGGCAGCGTGGCGTGCAGCGCAGAATGGTTTGCGCGTGTGCGTGGTTGACGACAATCCGGCGGCAGGCGGCCAGATCTGGCGCGGTGGGCCACCTGAAGCGCAGGTGTGGTTTGAGAGAATTCGCAGCCTTGATGTTGAGATGATCAATGGCGCGCGCGTGTTTGAGCAACTGCGTCCGGGAACGCTGCTCGCTGAAACAACGAGTGGTGTTTGCGAGTTGAGTTATAAGAGTTTGATGTTGGCGACTGGCGCGCGTGAGCGTTTTCTGCCGTTTCCCGGTTGGACATTACCGAACGTGATGGGCGCCGGTGGTTTGCAGGCGCTCGTGAAGACGGGTTTGCCGATCGAAGGGAAGCGAGTCGTAGTTTCAGGAAGCGGGCCGTTGTTGCTGGCCGTTGCGGCTTACTTGCGCGCGCATGGTGGGAATGTGTTGTTGATTGCCGAGCAGGCATCCGCAATGCAGCTTGCGCGGTTCGCTGTCGGGTTGTTCAGTAAACGAACGCAGGCGTTTGAATTGAAGCGACAACTGAAAGGTGTGCCGTATCGGAGTGGGTGCTGGGTGTCGGAGGCGCATGGGATAGAGCAACTCGAAAGTGTCACTTTAGTCCGTGGTAAAAAGAGTTGGCAGGTTGCGTGTGACTATCTCGCGTGCGGTTTTCATCTCGTGCCGAATATTGAACTCGCGGAATTGTTGGGGTGCAAGGTTGGGCACGGCCACGTTAAAGTAGACACTTTTCAACAGACGACGATCGCAAACGTTTACAGCGCCGGAGAGACCACGGGCATTGGTGGGTTGGATTTGTCGCTCGTCGAGGGTGAGATCGCTGGCCTGGTGGCCGCCGGAAAGCATGACGCCGCGCGCGAGTTGTTTCCGGTCCGCGCCATGCAGCGGAAGTTTGCAGACTTGTTGAATCGCACATTTGCCTTGCGCGACGAGCTTAAACATTTATCGACGCCACAAACAATTGTCTGCCGCTGTGAAGACGTCACGCTCGAACGGCTCCGACGACACAATTCGTGGCGCGCAGCGAAGCTTCAAACACGCTGCGGCATGGGCCCATGCCAGGGACGAGTCTGCGGCGGCGCCGTTGAATTTCTTTTCGGCTGGCGCGCGGAATCGGTACGTCCACCTATTTTGCCGGTTAAGATTGAAAGCCTGATGAGGTAATTCATACGAATGAAGATGAACTGGGCGGGCGTGATGCCTGCAACTACAACCGCTTTCGACGAACAACTCAACATCGATCACGTGTTCGTTGTCCGTCACGCGAAGTGGCTGATCGATAACGGCTGCACGGGCATCGTGACGCCCGGCTCGCTGGGCGAAAGCGCAACGCTGAGCTTCGACGAGAAGCTTGCGCTCTGGAAGACCGTGATCGAGGCGGTTGGCGAACGTGTTCCGGTCGTCGCCGCGATCGCATCATTGAGTACTGCCGAAGCCGTACGTCTGGCCCAACGCGCGGCTGATGTTGGTTGCAGCGGCTTGATGGTGTTGCCGCCTTACGTCTATCGCAGCGACTGGCGCGAGATGAAAGCCCACATCGACGCAGTCTTTCGCGCGACGAAACTCTCGTGCATGCTCTACAACAACCCCGTCGCATACGGCACAGACTTCCTGCCGCAACAGATCGCGGAGGTCGCGGCGGAGCATGAGAACCTCGAAGCCGTGAAAGAGTCGAGCACGGATGTGCGGCGCATCACGTGGATTCGCGAGTTGATCGGCGATCGCCTGGCGATCTTTGTCGGTGTTGATGATGTGATCGTCGAAGGCGTGTTGATGGGCGCGGTGGGTTGGATTGCCGGACTCGTGAACGCCTTCCCATGCGAGTCAGTCGATCTCTTCAACTACGCGATGAACGGTGAAAAAGAGAAGGCGATTGAGTTGTACAACTGGTTCCTGCCGTTGTTGCGCATGGACACGGTTCCGAAATTCGTGCAGCTGATCAAGCTGGTCCAGGAAGAGATCGAAATGGGGAGCGCGCGCGTTCGGCCGCCCCGGATGGAGCTGGTCGGCGAGGAGTTGGAGGAAGCGCTGAAGGTCATCAGGCACGCTATCACTCACAAACCAAAATCTCGTTAATCCTGTAAATCCTGTCATCCTGTTAGACATGATTTCAGGATTTACATGATTGACAGGATTTCGTTGGCGGTGCGTAAACCATTATCAAACGCCTCCTCAAACAGCGCGACGCCGCTCAGCTCCGAGTGGGCGAAGTGAATCCCTCGAAACGGCTTCGCAGCCTCACGACGCGCGGAGCCCCATACGAATCCCGTTCGCGGACGGATCATCGCGTGACCCCAACGCATCACGTCCAAACGTTCCACCAGACCGCGAATCTCCTGATGTGCACGCGAAAGATCGCTCAACGCCACTTCAGCCCAGCCGCGCCAGTCAGTCTCTAACAAACGCGTCCGTCCCACGCGCGGGTTCTCATCAACAAGCGGGTAGTAATAAGTGAGCACCGTTGGACCGCGATCGATCCCGCGCTGGTGTGTCGCCACTACATATCCGAGCGACGGACTCTCATAGAGGACGTTGTCCCACGCGAGTGGAAAATCACGCGGCGAGCCAGGCTTAGGCCGATCTTTCAACGTGAGGTTCGCCACCATCCACGCACCAAATTGAAACTCAGCGATGTGCGGCGGTGGGTTATCGCGATACGGTCGCACCACATACCGCGCCACAAACTGCGGCGCTGCAAAGATCACGCGCTGCGCATGAAACCCGCGCGGCTCTCTTCCATTGTGATCGATCGTGACGACGTCAACGCCCTTATCAGTCGGTATCAACTCAACCGCGGCGCGATCGAGCTGAACATTATCTTTCGCTTTCTCAAACAGGTGTTGGACCAAACGTCCGTTGCCTTCAGGCCAGGTGATCAGCGGCTGCGACTCAGTCTTCGGAGCAGGTGCGCGCGAACAGAAGTAAAACAAGCCTGCCCACGCGCTCGTGTGATCGAGCGTCATGCCGTAGTCGTCACGACACGCGTAATCGATCCACCACCGCAGCCGCGGACTCGTGAGTCCACGCGCGCCCATCCATTCGCTCATCGAAACACGATCGAGCGACGTCACTTCGGCATCGTCTGAACACGCCGACACCGGGAGTGTGAACGCGCGGCGTCCTTTTCCATCGCGCCACGCGATCCACGTATCAACTTCAGAGTTGAATTTTTGAAACTGTTGCTGGTCGTCTGCACTTTCACCGGCGTGAAGGTAGAGTCCTTCGTACCAGCGGCCTTTATAAAAGACACGCTCTTCCGGATCGCGGCAGAGAAACTGCTCGCCGATGACGGGCTCGCCGTCTTTGTCTTTGCCTTCGACGACGCCCATCTCGTCGAGCAGCGACACGAGCGCGGCGTTCTCTTTCAGCGGCGCGGGAATGTAGTGCGCGCCCCACGGGAAAGAGATCAGGCGATTCGAGCCGGAGCGAGACGTGCCACCGGGCGCGCTTTCGAGCTCGATCAGGATGAAATTTGTGAAGCCGTTGTTTCGCAGTCGCCACGCGGCTGTGAGGCCAGCGACACCGCCACCAACGATCACTAGCGGGATATCGGACCACGCATCCGCGGGAACTTCGACGTGCAAGCCATCGCGCAATCGATGTCCAAAAACATCCGACGCGCCGACGATCTCACCTGCGGGCAACCGCGGCTCTTCATTGCTCCGGCACGCCGCAAGTGCGAAGGGCACACCGAGAAACGCTGCAAGAATTTCACGCCTGTTCATGAAAAATATAGGTCCTATTAGTCCTATAGGACCTATTCAAACCTCTTCCACTCGCCTTCGTAGTACCTCACCAGCACCTGGTTATCGAGGCGGTTGATCTCGACGGGCACGGGCTCGATGTCTTTCGAGAGTGTGAACATCGCCGCGAGTGTCTGTTCATCGAGAAACTTCAATCCCGGCGGCGGGTTTTGCGGCGCTTCGAATGATGTCGATCGCGCGAGCGCGTAACCCCAGAGTCCAAAACTCGGCACCGCGGTGTAATACGGCTTGACGAAGAAACCCGCTGCCTCGATCGTGCGGATGATGCACCAGTAGGAATTGCGCGCAAACATCGGTGACGTCGATTGCACCGAGACGCCTGCGTTCTCAGTCAATCGAGATTTCAGCAAGCGATAAAAGCGCGTCGTGTAGAGCTTGCCGAGTGCGAACGTGTTCGGATCAGGAAAGTCGACGATCGCGGCGTCGTAGAGCGGCTCGTTGGTCTTCTCGAGCCAGATGAACGCATCTTCGTTGATCACGTGGACGCGCGGATCGCTGAATGAGTTCTGGTTCAACTTTGCGAGGAGGGGAAAGGCGCTCGAGAGCTTCGTCATCTCCGGATCAAGATCGACGAGCGTGACGTGCTCAACCGACGGATACTTCAGGATCTCACGCAACGCGAGTCCGTCGCCGCCACCAAGCACCAGCACACGCTTCGGATTGTTCGACAAAAGCATCGCCGGATGCACGAGGGCCTCGTGGTAGCGATACTCGTCAGTTGAGCTGAACTGTAAATTGCCGTTGAGAAACAACTGAAACCCTGCGCGCCCGCGTGTGATCACGATACGCTGGTAAGGCGTGTCTTTCGTGTAGACGATCTCATCCGCAAACATCTCGTCTTCGGCAAGCGAAGTAATCCGGTTTGCTTTCACGAGAGCGATCACCAACAACACCATCACGACGATTGCTCTCACGCGCAGCCCTGTGATGCGTCCCTTGATCAGCGGTCGCAACATCCATGTGCCCCACAACGCGACGCCAGCGTTCAGCATTCCGAAGATTAGCGAAGTTCGAATTAATCCGAGCCGCGGAACGAAGAGGATGGGAAACAGGATCGAAGCTACGAGCGCGCCGACATAGTCAAACGCAAGCACACGCGAGACGAGCTCTTTAAACTCGATCTCGTCTTTGAGGATGCGAAGCAGCAGCGGGATCTCGAGACCGACGAACACGCCGATGGCGAAGACGATGAAGTAAAGGACGACATAGAAATAACTGACACGCGAGAACGTGAGAAACAGGAGCGGCGCGGAGAAGCCGCCCAATATTGCAACTGCCAACTCGATGTCGACGAAGCGGCGCGCGAGTCCCGTGTCGATGAAGCGTGAGAGCCATGAACCGACTCCCATCGCGAAAAGATAAATTCCGATGATGAGTGAGAATTGTGTGACGGAGTCGCCGAGGACGTAGCTTGCAAGTGTGCCCGCAAGCAGCTCGTAGATCAGTCCGCAGGTCGCGACGATGAGAACGTTGAGAAAGAGTAAAGGAGGCCGTTTCATTTTCTCTGTGCAACCTCTGTGTTCTCTGTGTCTCTGTGGTTAATGCTGGCAAACAATGCACCACCGAGACACAGAGAACACAGAGGTTGCACAGAGAAATCTGTTATCAGTGGACGGCTGCGGCGATGATCAGGGCACTGCCGAGGATCACTGATGCAATCACGATCGCGAGTGCAATGTTTTGATCGTCTTCGATCTCTTTGCGAACCGAGAACGGCGCCACTTTGGTTATCACCAGAAACGCGAGCGCGAAAACAATGAGGCCGATGAGCACGAATACGAGCGTCGTGACGACCACCGGCAGCAGATTCTCCATCGGGATGAACAGTCCGAAGATAGTTGCGTCAAGCATCATTTTCCTCCGTGTAAGCCATAGTGCCAGAAGTGGAACGAGCGATAGCCGTTTTGGCGTGCATCGGGTGGCAGCTGCCGTCGCGAGCCGCCGCTGATCTCCCAGCCGAGCAGCGCCGCGACGCTGTAAAGGCTCACCACGCCAACAGCGAAGATTGTGTAGAGTGCTTTGAGCATTTGATTTTCCTCAACAAAGCCTTAGACAGGATTTACAAGATTTTTCAGGATTTACTTGTTTATCCTGAAAAATCTTGTAAATCCTGTCTAATCGTCATCGTCATCTGAATCGTCACCACCACCAAACATACTCTCCGACCAGCGTCGTCGCTCGAACCCGATGTGATAAATGATCATCAGCGCCGGGCCAATAGATAACAGTATTATGGCGACGAGAAAGTTGAACCCGCGCGTCACGTTCTGCTCGACTTGCACAGACACGACCGCCGGTTGCGACCACTTCTCCCATTGCCCCTCCAGCCGCAGCACGTATTTCCCGGCCGGCAGTGACGACGTGTACGCCGAATCACTCTGTCCGCCTTCCGACCACGACTCTCCATCTTCAACACCCTGATAGTAGGAGATGTCGATTGGGAACGATTGGACCACGCCCGTCTCGTCGTTGATCAAGTCTCCTTCGAGATAGACCCACGTGTTCTGCACCGGCGACTGGCCCACAACCCTGATGTTGCGCCTGCCCTTGAGCTCGAACGGCTCGCTGAAGAAGACCTGTGTACCATCTTCATTTGGCAACGGCGCGAAGTTTACAGTTTGTGAATACGCTTGCGACGTCGATCCGGCAAACACGAACGCGAGGACGCCCGCCAACCCCAGCAGCACGATGAACGCGAGCCAGTATTTGTAGATCCACCAGTGTTTGTAAGGTTGATTGGGAGCGACGTTCGACGGCCGCGGCAGTCCGGTGACCGAGAACCTCTTCTCAATATCCTGGACCGGCATGTACGTTCCGAGCGACCAGTTGATCTCGCCCGTGGTGCGCTTCTTTTTCTTCGCGTTTGGATCGCTAACGTAAACAGTCGAGACTTCTTTCGAGAGCATCAGCGGCGGCTTAACATAATCGACGCCACGCACCTGCTCGCCCGTTTCGACCTTCCAGTAAAACTCACCGAGCACGACCTCGACGCGCGCCTGTGCGTCCTGAAAAATTCGAAAACTCTTGTTGTCGTAAACGGCCGTCTTCGTCTCTTCGTACACGTCGCCGGGCGGAATCGCGCGCACGTAGTTCCAGTGATCGTCGCTATTGACCAGCCAGCGAAATCCGATCTGCGGCTGGTAGAGCAGATACTCACTCCAGAAATATTGCGTGCCTTCGATCGTGACGCTGCGCGCCATCGCACCGATGACAGTCATCTTTCCTTCCGGCACTTCGCCGGTAGTGCCGAGCGGAATCACCGGTTGAAACCACGGCTTCTCGAGTGCTTTCAGAAACTGGAGCTTGCCCTGGTTGACGTCCAAAAGTGAGTTGCAGTTTGGACAAGTGACGCGCTCAGTCTTATCAGGCGCGCGCAGCTCGAGTGGGCCACCGCAGTTCGGACAACCTAGTTGCGCAGCGTCGACGCGTCGCTCTTCTTTTTCAGGTGCGCGCGTCGTGGTGATACCTAGATCTGCGAGTGTGACTTGCTGGCCGAGGAAGATGAGTGGCGGCGTTTGGTTGTAATCGATCGTTCCGAACGCGCCGTTCGCGCCGGAGAGATCTGCATAGTCGTAAGTCTCACCGGGCGTGAGCAGGTACGGAATCTCGCCTTTCGCGCCGAGTGCGGTGGCGCATCCGGTTTCCGCGACCATCAACTTCGTGGGCCAGGGCAGGCCATACACTTCCTGTCCGAGCTGGAGCTGCTCGAATGTCGGTACGTACGTGCCTTCCGGAATCGGATATTGAAACGTGATGTAGAAACGGCCCTGCGCTTCGGCGAGCCAGCCGAGCCAGCCGTTCGAAAACGTCGCGTACCACTCGTCCCACTGGCCGCCCATCTCGTGACCGAGCTGTGCGCGGCCGGTTAACTCAAAGGGCACGTCTTTAAATGTGCCGCGGAGTCCGACGTCCAGAGGCGATCCGGTTTCGACAAGCTCCGCGACCTTGCCGAGATCTTTCAGCTCGCGATCGGTGCGCGCGACTGCGGAGTGGCAGTATTGGCAAATGACGACGATGGATTGGCCGCTCTTGAATTCAATCGGCGCGCCGCACGACGGGCAGTTCGCCACGAGCACGCTCATTTAGCGGCTCCTGCGGCGGCGTCATGAATCATTCGCTCAAACACACGAACTTTTACATCTGTGGCGCCGAGCATTTGTTTAAGCGTTGCTTCCCAGGACCATGAGGCGCGGTTGCGACAGCAGTAGAGATTGAATGTCGCGGCGCGAAATTCGGGATACGTATGACAGGTGAGATGCGACTCCGAAAGCAGTGCGAGTCCGCTGATACCGTGTGGGCTATCGAATTGATGCCAGGCGACCTCGCCGATGACGTTTAGACCGAGATCGCGGATGACGCGCTCGAAAATCTCACGCAGGCGATCGAGATCTGCAAGGACCGTCGGGTCGCAGCCGCTTGCGTCGATGAGCCATTCGGTTCCTAGAGTCATAATGGCAATTGTGCGAGAGAATAAGATAGCAGCACCGTAAATTCAACAGAACCGAGCGCGGTAGCGCCGGGTCAAACTTTAACAACGTGCCCGAAACCAGAATTTGACCCGGCGCTACCGCGCTCGGTTCTGTTGAAGTCAGCGTCGCTCATTCTCCCGCTAGTGACGCGTGCGGAAGGATTGACGGCGATATCGGTTCGAGGAAGCGCGAGAGTGTGGGTGTGCCGTCCGTCTCCGGTCCGCGGTAGACATCGACTGCCGGATAGACGAAGTGCAGGTCCTTCTTCGCGCGTGTGGTGGCGACGTAAAGCAGCCGTCGCTCCTCCTCGTAATCGTCAAACTCATCCTGAAATCTGCTCGACGGAAACCAGCCATCAGTCATCCAGATCAGGAAAACGTTGTCCCACTCGAGTCCTTTCGCCGAGTGCACGGTGGAGAGCGTCACGAAACCGCTGCTACGCCGTGGCGTGTTTTCCTGTATCACTTCAGTCGGATCGAGTGCGATGTCGTCGAGCAGCTTCGCCGGCGTTTTGTAGCGCTTCGCGATCGATTGCAGGTGCTCGAGATCGCGCCCGCGACGCTGTACGTCGTCATATTTATTTTTCAACAGCGGCTTGTAGAAGCGTAGCACCGCCGATAACTGCTCGTTTGGAGACTTGCTTTCAAGCATCGCGACGAACACGCGCGCCAGTCGCTGCAATTGCGTTTGGTAAGCCGCTCGAGCAGGGAAGCGCTGAAGTTTCTTGAACAGTCCGGCCTTGCTTCGCGGCGATCGAAATTCCCGCTGCTCGACGCCGAGATGTTCGAGTATCTGGTAAACCGTGGCGTCGCCGATGTGATCGATCAGCTTGAGCGCGCGAAACCACGAGAGCGTGTCGGATGGCTTAACTACGACACGCAAAAACGAGAGCGCATCTTTGATGTGCGCCGATTCCGCAAACCTGATTCCGCCAAACTTGCGAAACGGAATGCCGAGTCTGCCGAGCTCGATCTCGAGATCAAACGAGTGTGAGCTGGACCGGAACAGCACTGCGATCTCACTCAACGGCACACCTTCTTCGCGAAGGTCGGCGATGCGCTGCGAGACAAAGCGCGACTGCTCGTTCTCGTCTTGCGCGCTCACCACGACCGGCGCCTGGCCACCATCGATGCGCGAGTAAAGCCGTTTTTTGTAGCTCTCCTTGACGTCGGAAATGATCGCGTTGGCGACGTCGAGAATCGGTTGCGTGCTGCGGAAGTTCTCTTCGAGCTTGATGATCTTCGACGACGGAAAGAGCTTTGGAAACTCGAGCATGTTGCGATGACTCGCGCCGCGGAACGAGTAGATCGACTGAAACTCGTCGCCGACAACCGCTACATTATCGTGACGCGCCGTCATCAGTTTCACGATCTGCGCCTGTAGCTTGTTCGTGTCCTGGTACTCGTCGACCATGATGTAGCGATACTGGTCCGAGATCTGTTCGCGCATCGTTGCGCTGTTTTCGAGCGCTTCGCGGAATCGGACGAGCAGATCGTCGTACGTCATCATGTGGCGGCTGCGTTTGAACTCCTCGAACGTCTTGAACAACGTTTCGAGATTGCGACGCTCGTCGACGAATTGCGGATAATGCTGGTTCAGCACCTGCTTCAGCGACAGGACCTTGTTGACCATCATGCTGAACATCGCGCCAATCGTTCGCTTGCGCGGGAAGTGTTGCGCTTTCGTGAGCCGAATCTGTCGCCGCAGCAGATCGATCAGATCTTCAGTGTCGCTCTGGTCGAGCACGGTGAAATTTTTGGCGACACCCGCTTCGTCTGCAAACTTACGCAAGACAGAGTGTCCCAACGAGTGAAACGTTCCGCCCGAGACGCGCTGGCAACGCGCATCAGCAAGAGCAGCGGCGCGGGCCAACATGCTGGCAGCGGCGCGGCGAGTGAAAGTCAATAAAAGAATCGATTCGGGTTTGGCTCCGATCTCGACTAGACGCGCGACACGATAAACGAGCGTGCGCGTCTTTCCAGTGCCCGCGCCCGCAACGATTAGCAATGGTCCTTCAGTGGTCGTGACTGCTCTAAACTGCGCTTCGTTTAGTTCCTTTTCATAGTCGACCGCGCGTGCGCCCACGGCGGTCCGCTTCAACACCAGGCGCGTGCGTGGTGTGATCGGGAGTGTCTTGCCGAGCTCGAGATCGCGTTTGAGTGTTTTGAGCACTTCGGCCAGCTCGTCAATCGTTTGATAACGATCCTTCGGTGTCTTGGCGAGGGCCTTTGTAAGTACTCGTTGTAGATCGACAGGAAGCTCCGGACGGCCGTCGCTTGGAAAGCGCGGATCGCGGTGCAGGATCGCGTGCATCGTGTCGATGCGATTGTCGTGTACGAACGGCGCCGTGCCTGTCAGCATTTCGCAAAGCACCACGCCAAACGAGAACACGTCGCAGCGACGATCGACGCGTTGGCCCAGCAACTGTTCGGGAGCCATGTAGTTTACGGTGCCGAGCAGTGTGCCTGACTCAGTCTGAACGCCGAGCACGAGTGTTTTCTGTTCGCTGTCAGCGACGAGCGCGCGCTCTCGCTCGGCGACGAGCTTCGCGAGTCCGAAGTCGAGAATCTTCGCGTAACCGTCGCGACTCAGCATCAGGTTCTCGGGTTTTAGATCGCGGTGAATGATGCCTGACTCGTGCGCGCGCGCGAGTCCAGCGGCGATCTGGATCGCGATGTCGAGTGTTTCTTTCAATTGCAGGCCGTTATTTTTGATCTTGTCGCGCAGCGTCTGGCCCTGGACGTACTCCATCGCGATGTAAGGCGTTCCGTTGTCTTCGCCGACCTCGTAAATCGTGAGAATGTGTGGATGGCTCAGCGCCGACGCCGCGCGTGCTTCCTGAAAGAAACGACGACGGCGGTCCTGTTGCGAGACGTACTCTGATGGGAGGAGCTTGAGCGCGACGGTGCGCTGGAGCTTGTTGTCGTAAGCTTTGTAGACGGCGCCCATGCCGCCCGCGCCGATCCGCTCGACGATCCGGTAATGCGCAATGGTTTGAACCGGGAGAGGCTTCATGTCGTAATTTTAGCCGCAGATAGACGCAGATGATACAGATATGTTCTGATCTATGTGAATCAGGCTGGAGAAGGAGTTACTTATGATATGTCCGCGTTGTGCGTCAAATCAGGGTGACGACATAAAGTTTTGCACGTCCTGCGGTGCGAACCATCAGGCAGTGCGTGAGGCTCTTCAGGCACCCGACTCCGCAGGGAAGTTCAACTGGAATAACACGTGGGTGGCCGAGATGTTCATGTCAGGCCAGGCCAACGAATTGCGCAAGCGTGAGATGGAGCGCCAGCTCGGCATCACCCCTGAAATTAAGCGCTACAACGAGATTAAAGCGGGCGTGATCGTGAGCAGTGTCGGTGTTGCGGTGTCGATCTTTCTGCATTTCCTGATGCAGGCGATTGCGGCTCAAAATCCGCGCGATGCTGAGCTCCTCAACAGCATATGGCTGGCGGGACTCATTCCTTTCATGGTTGGGATTGCGCTGATTATTAACGGCGTCGTGGTGAGTAAGAAGATGGTCCAGGTGATGGAGCGCGAGCAGAACAGAGCGAAGAGTTTGGATGAGGGACCGGCCTCGGCTCCGCGTGGTTTGAAGTCTGCGGATACGAATGAGTTTATTCCGGCAAACTACAGCGTGACGGACTCCACCACCCGGCATCTAGAAAGTACGGAACGGAAAGCCAGTCAATGAACAGGATCTCGACGTCGGCAGCGACGATCTCTACGATCCAGAAAAACGTTTTTGTGCCTTTTCGTGGCTACTTCTTCGTCATCATCTCGAGCTCTTCCGGGGTGCGGGGCCAGTCGTCTTTTAAGAGACGTGAGAGGGCGCGATCGGCGAGGAGTTTGCCCCCCGTCTGGCACGTGGGACAGTAGTTTGTTTCGTTCGAGCCGTAACGGATGCGTTGGATCTTGTTGCCACAGCGTGGGCACGGTTCGCCGTATTTCCCGTGTGTGGCCATGTCCGGCCGGAAGGCTGTCACTTTTTCAGGAAAGCGATCTTTTGATTCGAGACGCATTCGCTCGAGCCAGTCAGTCAACGTACGCTTGATCGACTCGAACAACTTCTCGACGTCTTTGTCAGAAAGTTTCTGAGTTAGTGTGAACGGAGAGAGGCGCGCTTCGAAGAGGATCTCGTCGGAGTAAGCGTTGCCGATGCCGCTGAGAATGCGCGGATCGGTGAGTGCGCGCTTGAGTGTATGATTCTTCGCGCGAATCGCTCGCGCAAACTCTTCGAGCGTGGCGTCAAAAACTTCGAGACCGCCCGGATCGAGATTGTCCAGGCCTGCTTCGCCCTGGACCACATGCAGCGAAGCACGCTTCTGTGTCCCGGCTTCAGTCAGGACCAGACTGCCGGTGCTGAAATCAAACACAGCCAAACTTCGACCCTTAGCAGCCTTCGCGCGCTCGTTGTACCAGTGCAGCCTGCCTGCAATCATCAGGTGCAGCACGAGCCACAGATCCCCTTCGAGGCCGAAGCAGATTCGCTTGCCAAGCCGGCGCAACTCGACGATCTTTTTGCCTTCGACGCTGGACAGCGGCGGCACGGCCGTTCGCAGTAGAAAAGGACTGGCGAGACGGACGCGTTCGAGAATGCTGCCTTGTATTCGTTTTTCGAGGGCCTCGATATAAACGACGATGTCCGGCAGTTCAGGCACTAATTAAACTGTGTTGCGGCTCTTCACCATCCGGTAGATCCAAAGCACGACGATGGCGCCGAGTATCGAAAGCAGCAGACCGGAGCCCTGGAATGCACTGGTGTTATTATTTCGCCAGATCGCCATACTCACGAATCCGCCAACGAGGGATCCAATGATACCCAAAACGATGGTGGCGATAATCCCCATCGGGTCTCTTCCCGGCATGATAAGACGCGCGAGTGCGCCTGCGATCAATCCCACGACTATCCAGGAAAGGATATTCAGCATCTGTTTGTCCTCCTGTGCGCCGCGTTTATATCACTCATTTGACCCGATAGAAAGTCACAAGAAGCACACAAATCCGCGTTTTTTAATCTGCGTTCATCGGCGTCACCGGATTTTCTTCGCCCCGTAAAGCTCCGTGAACAAAAAGTGGACCTTCCCATCCTTCCCGGCCACAAAGACGACCTCGTTCTCATTCTGCGCGCCGAACGTAAACTTCCGTTCCCCACTCTTCGTCATTGCGTAATCCTTCTCATCAAACTTCATAAACAGCTTTCCAGCTTGATCGAGACTTCCCACGTCTGCGGTGCGTGCGAGTAAGTACCGACATATTCGCTCATCTCTGACGCGGTCGGCGGCGCGGCCGGCGCGGGCTTTTGTTCGTCGTCGTCCTTCAATCCCAGCCCGAGCTCCATCGCTTTATTGAGACTTTTTCGCATCGTCTCGCCGCTCTTGTTCGTCAACACGATCACTGCAAACTTTTTAGTCGGGACCATCTGGATCATCGATCCGTACCCGCGACTGAATCCGCCATGGCCCACAAATTCCAGACCTTTATACTTGAACACCGTCAGCCCGTAACCGTAATACGAATCGGTTTCGCCGGGGACCAGCACGTGATGTTGGGCCATTTGATTGATCAGCGCCGGCGACAGCAGTTGCTTGCCCTCGACTTTTGCCATCGTTCATCAGTGCGATTACCCAGCGCGACAGATCGCCGCTGATGACGGTGATTACCGTGCCGGGCGTGTTCTTTTCTTTGAGCTCGGCAGGAATCAGCTTGTCGAATTCGGTGAAGTCCATCGCCGGCTTAACTGCTTTGGGTTTAGCGATCGTCTGAGTGATGAGAAGTCCAAGACAAAACACCACCAACAGCAGATCACGCGAACTCGTTTCATTATTATTCGTCTCCTTGAGGATTGCGGCTAAGACACACCACCGCATGCAAGCGCTCCTTATACGCACGCACGCGGAACAGGGTTCTTGGATAGCGGTCCAATTAAATGGAGCGTCAATTACACCAAGTCCATGGCGGCCTTCAACCCATCTTCAATCAGATTAAGTTCAACTAAGCTCAATTCACCGATTCGTTGCGTGAACTTCGATCGATCTAGCGTCGTCACTTGGTGGCAAAGCGCAACACTTTCTCTTCGCAGCCCAGCCGCACCCTGTGGCAACAAGATAGCTGAAGGTCCACGCCTTCGTTGAGTCGCTGAAGTTGAGAGTGGAACAACAATGAGTGATCTCCAACGCGGGGTTTCATTAAACCCGTCACGTGAGACAATAACGACCGGACGACGACCTTGCTGCTCGGATCCTGAACGAGGAACAAGATCGGCCCAGTAAACTTCGCCGCGTTTCAACTAATCGGCTTCGAGTAGATGTTCGATGCCCGCCGCCTCTAGGTCAGGATCCAGGTCGGCGTCTGTTCCCCCGTGTTGAAGTGCATAATCGCGAATAGCCTGATCGATGGCTTTTCGATCAAGAGCTGGTTTTCGCAAAACCGAGTCGACAAATGCCTCGACTTCGGCTATGCGATCGTGAGGAAGTCTCTTTATTTTTTCGATTAATTCCATGAACGAAGTATAACACTGTTACCAGAGCCTGAAGCATCCTTGCCACAAAAAATAAAAACTAATACAAGGTGTCTTTAATCGAAATCTCAGGTTGGTATAGTATCTTGCAAGTATGTACTACGATTTACCAAAGTACGCGGCGACACTTATCTGCATCGGTTTCTTGATCGCGTCGACTCTAAATTCCACAGCGACACAAACACAAGGACAATCAACGTGCTCGGACGGCTGGTATATCACCGGTTATTACGTCCCGCGCGAGGACGAGTTGCCGGACACTGCCGAACAGATTACCGTCGAGCGGGTCGGCGATATCAGTTTCAGTCAAAAATTCCTCACCGAGATTCGCACTGAAGGCTGGGGCATCACGCGCTTCGGATGGGCGCTCGGCTATTACTCGAACGGATGGCATCGCTCTGACGCCGGCGCGCTCGACGCTTCCGACAATCCACTGACTGTCGGCGCGATCGCAATCGATCGCTCTGTCATTCCGCGCGGCGCCAACGTGCAGATCGCTACGTTGCCGAGTCCGTGGGCGTCGAAGACTTTCCGCGCCACGGACATCGGCAATGGCATCGTCGGGCAGCACATCGACGTGTTTACAGGCATCGGTCTGGCGGCAGAACAGGAAACGTTTCGCATCACCTCAAACAACAACCGCGTCTGCTTTTGATTTTATTTGTCAGCCTGAGCTTCGGTTTCCCAGTTGTACGGCGGCTGTGAGGTTAAGCGAGGGTCTGTGGTTTGCACGCATCTAAAGCCTACGAGTAGTTCGTCTTTGCTTAACTTTCCCTGACGGTGCAGCTCCGCGTTCGGATCCGGTTGCGGCGCGGTTATAGCCCGAGCACATTCCTCGAACGAATTGTATTCACCTTCTTTGGTCCAATCAGCATACGGCGCACGAACGTACGGCGTGCCTTTGCAGGGCTCAGAGTTTTCGCAATCATCCGGCAGTAATTTAGGCGCTACGAGTAACGCCCAGCGAGCTGGTTGACTCGGACTGGGTTGACTGGGCGGAGTCGAACGCGAGCACGACGACAGCACTAAGCAGACGAGTACCAGAAAAATAGACCGCGAGAATGTAATCACAATAAAGTCCCTCTGCCTGAGGATAGCACGCACAGGAAGCAGCGGAGGCAAGCCCCGCTGCTTTGGGCGTTAATTACGCTTCTTGACGCAAATTCTCCGCAAACACATCGAGCAAGTCCGGATCTGGCAGACTGCCGAGGAGCGAGAAGGCGTGCTTTGCCAGTTCTCTCGGCACGTGTCCGATCAGGTGTTTGACGCGTCCGCCGTGATCGGGAAAGACGTCGAAGATGCCATACTTGTTATCGTCCGTGTGGATGGCAAA
>DASYFE010000141.1:0-10663 GCA_036498585.1 Pyrinomonadaceae bacterium
ATCCCGCAATCAGGCCACACAAGATTGACTGAGGATTCTTGAAGACAGTTGCGAATGCCTGCACGACCGGTTTTAGACCGCCGCCGGCTTGTGCTGAACTTTCATTCGGGATCAGGAAATAAAGCGCGACGCCGATCAGTAACCCGAACACGCCCATCGCGATCCAGAAGTGGTTCCAGGCGACGCCGCTACCGATGATGGGACCAACAACAAACTGTCCTGCCGAGCCGCCGGCCATGCCAAACATCTGCGTCGCGCCGATCAACGTTGCGGCTTTGGCGGGTGAGAAGTTTTTAGTCGCGATATAGATCGCGCCGACGAGTGCAAACACGCCGCCCGCGCCCTGAAGAAATCTTCCTACGCCGCCGATCGTCGAATTGCCGGTAGCGAAGAGTAAAGCGCCCACGCCAACGACCACCGCCGCGCCCGGTAACAATCGACGTGGACCAAAGCGATCCATCGCCGCTCCGGCAACCAGGCTAAAAGGCGAGTATCCGTAATAGAAGAGACCAACAATCGAAGCGACGGCAATCGGAGTGATGCCAAACGCACTGCTGAGCTCCGGCATCATCACCGCGGGCGCCGAGCGCAGCGCGTACTGGTAAAAGTAATAGACAGCCGTCAGCACCCACGCCACCACCGCCATGCGGACACCGGAACGTGTTTGCGCCGTACTGACTTGTGCGACTGCTTGCGCCATACGATTGTCTTCTTTGCTTACGCTGAAGCTTCTCGTGCTTTACGCCGAAGGCGTTCGCTAATTGCAGCCCAGGGTTCGAGCGAAGCGAGAACCCTGGGTTAGCAACCAAAGAATCTCTTTAACCCTGAAGGGGTCCGCCAACCGTGGAACCCTTTCAGGGTTCAGCGCCTTCCTATTCTTTGATCCCAGGGTTGTCGCTGGCGCGCCAACCCTGGGCTGAAATTAGCCAACGCCTTCAGCCTTAAATCACGGCTTGACCTGATACTTGCTCTTATCGAGATTCGTCAGCTTGATCGGATCCAACAGTTCTTTAATTTGATCCTCGGTCAAAATCTTTTTCTCGCGAATGATCTCGAGTATGCCTTTGCCCGACTTGTAGGCTTCGCCCGCTAGCTCGGTGGCCTTCTCGTAACCCAACACCGGATTGAGCGCGGTGACGATGCCTACCGTCGTCTCCAGGTAACGCGAGAGCACGCGCTCGTTGACAGTGATTCCGTCAATGCACTTCGTCCGCAACAAACCGGACATGTTGTAGAGCAGGGCTTGCGATTCCATGACGGCGAGACCGGCCAACGGCTCGTAAGCGTTTAGCTGCAACTGTCCGCTGTGCGCCGCAAGCGTGACGCTGTAGTCGTTTCCCATCACGCGAAACGCGACGATGTTTGCCACTTCCGGCACAACCGGATTCACTTTGCCGGGCATGATCGACGATCCGGGTTGTAGCGCCGGCAGATTGATCTCAGCGAGGCCTGCGCGTGGACCGGAAGCGAGCAGAATCAGATCGCTCGAAATTTTCGAGAGCTTGATCGCGAGGCTCTTCAATGCTGACGAGTAGACGACAAAACCCTGCTGGTCCCACGTCGCCGCAAGCATGTCAGTAGCTGGGACGATTGGTTTGCCGGTCAGACGCGCAAGATGAAACGCACATCGCTCGGGATAACCCTTCGGCACGTTGATCCCCGTACCGATTGCAGTGGCGCCCATGTTGACGGCGTACAGGTACTTCTCCGCGTCGCGCAGCAGTTTGACTTCGTCCTGAAGCCCCGCGGCGAACGCGTGAAACTCCTGGCCCACCGTCATCGGCACCGCGTCCTGCATTTCCGTGCGTCCCATCTTCACGATCTCGATGAACGCATCGCCTTTCATCCGAAACGACGCAATGAGTTTCTCGATCTCCCTGATTAACTGATCGTTGCGGAGAATGAAGGCGACCTTTAGCGCAGTCGGGTACGAATCATTGGTCGACTGCGACATGTTGAGATCGTCGTGAGGCTCCAGGAATTGATACTCGCCTTTTTTGTGTCCGGTTAATTCGAGGCCGACGTTAGCGAGCACCTCGTTGGCGTTCATGTTGGTCGAGGTGCCGGCGCCGCCCTGGTACCAGTCGACGAGAAACTGATCGTGATACCTGCCGTCGCGGATGGCCGCCGTCGCTTTTTCAATTGCGGCGAGGCGATCGGGCTTCATCGCGCCGACGTCAGCGTTAGCGCGAGCCGCAGCGAGTTTGACGATGGCCCACGCTTCGACAAATCCGGGGTAGTGATTGATCAGGACGCCGGAGAGTTTGAAGTTTTCGAGCGCCCGCGCGGTTTGTACGCCGTAGTAAGCGTCGGCAGGAATTTGCTTCTCACCGAGCAGGTCTTTTTCTGTCCGTGTCTGCTGCGCGTTTACTACGGGCGCAGTAACGAGACTGATGAGCATGAAACCAATTAGTAAGCTCTTCATAACATCGGTCCTTACTCTCTGCGTAACCTCTGCGTTCTCTGCGGTGAAATAACCACAGAGACGCAGAGGACACAGAGGAAAACCTTCATTGGTCAGTTACAGGCGTCCACGACTTGTCCGGGTTGAAGCGATCGATTGCATTCGCAAGCTCGACCGTCTTTGGACCAAGATCTTTTTGATAGACCACGCCGTCGTGACTCACCATGAACGTCTGCACGCCGGTGATGCGGTATTGCGCGGGAAAGGCAACGAGTGCGAAGCCGCCAATCATCGCGCCCTTCACCATGAAATCCATTTCACCGAGCGGCGCCGCCGGTCCCTGCCCTTTCAGCACTTTGAAGAAGTAACCGTGATACGGCTCAGTCCTCGAGCTGTAACCGCGTGCGATTGCAGCCGCTACCTTCTCTCCGACTGGACCACCCCACGTGCCGTCGCTGTTTTGCCACGCGAGGCCATCCTGCTGGCCCGGTGTGCTGACGATCCGTTGCGCGTATTGATTCATCCCGGAAGTACCGCGTTTAGTCAGCGCATATTCGTGTTGTGCGTCGACGTACCCGCGACAGATCGCAATCGCATCGAGCTCGTTGCTGCCGATGCGCCGGTAAAGAAGCTCCTGCCGGCCTGCCTTCGAATCGAAACTCCATGTCGATCCGACCTTCACGATCGGCACTGCAAACGGCCAATCGTCTTCGCCGATCTCGAGGATCGCGCGACGAGGATTCTTAGGCAGCGTCGAGACATTCGTCTTGATCCGCGCTTGTTCTGCAAACTTCTGCGACACTTCACGATCGCGTGCAGGTTCACCCGTGTGAATGATGTCGTAGCTGTCTGGACCAAGAATTTCCGCGAGCGCCATCTCGTCGAACTTCTCGGCAGCATCGATGAGCGCATTAGCAGCCTCCTGTGCGCTCGCGAATGCTTTGGCTTTTCTCTCGATAGTTGTTTGGGACGTGACCACTGGAGCCGCTGCCCAACAAAAGACAGCAGCAGCAACGAACCACGTAGAAATTCGGATATGTAATGTATGTTTCATAACCTCTTACCTCCTTCCTCCGCCGCCACCACGGCCGCCACCACCACCGCCGCCGCGGCCACCGCCACCGCCACCGCTGCTACGGCCACCACCACCACCAAAACCACCGCTGCTGCGACCGCCGCCACCGCCCATGCTGGAAGATCCACGGCTGCTGCTTGCCCGTGCGCCGGCCCCACTAAATCCGCCGGAGCCACCGCCGAAACCGCCACGACTGCTTGAGCCGCTGCCAACACTGCGGTTGCCGACGCGATCGCCACTTGCACGGTTGTTGATCCCTCCAGGACTGGAGCGATCACCGACGCTCGAACCGCGGTTTCCGCCGCTACGATCGCCAACACCACCGCGATCGCCGACGCCTCCACGATCACCGGCGCCACCGCGATTGCCACGATCACCAACGCCTCCGCGATCACCAACACCGCCACGATCGCCAACGCCTCCGCGGTCACCAACACCACCACGATCGCCGACACCGCCGCGATTGCCACGATCGCCAACACCACCGCGGTCGCCAACACCACCGCGGTCGCCAACACCGCCACGATCGCCGACGCGATCGTTGCTCCTCAGGTTTCCACCTTGTCGACCGATATCTCGCTGCGCAGCGCGCTGCCGGTTCCCCAACGAGTCACCGCGAGCAGAGCCACCGAATCTATCCGCCGTTCTGCGATCCCCGTACGGAGCACCACCACGATGCGCGGGATTGTGTTGCCACTTATTCCCACCGTTGACGCGATTCCCGCCCTGGATGTTGTTGACGCGGTTGCCACCGCTGATATTCGTGTTCCGGTTGAAGTTGTTATTCATGTTGACGTCGATGTCACCGCCGCCCCAACCGCAACCCCAACCCCAACCGCCGCCCCACGCAGCGCCCATGGCCAAACCAACGCCGAACGAGATCGCGCTCGCGGCAATGACTGCGCCAGTCGAAGGTGGATAGTAGATAGGCGGATACGGATACACAGGCGCGCCATAAACAACGGTCGGATTGTAGGAAGGCACGTAAACCACTTGCGGGTTTGCCTGCTCGATCACAATCACCTCTTTGCTTTCGACCGTCTGCACCTCGACTTTTTGTTGCTGGTTTGACTTCAACGCCCCAGCGTCTTGCGCCTTGTTCCGCATGCGCTGGATCGCGTCCATCACGTCTTTCTGTTGCGCGAGAAAGGCGTTGCCAAGATCCGTGGTCCACTGAACGTCATCAGCCAGGCGCTTCACGACATCAGGCAGCGGCGCCATCGCCTGGACACTAGGATCCCAGGGCTGTTTCTTGATTGCTTCGGCCAATTTCTTCTGGTCCTTGGCAAGATCAGGATTTCTTTCCAACCACTGCTGGAGCTGAATGATCTCCAACGGGTAGGTTGAAGCCACGAGGGTTTGGCTAAGCAGGTTGTCCGGATACAACGCGATCGGAGCGACAAGCGAATCGAGCTGCTCCGGCGGTATCGTCACTGGCTGATCGTCGACTGGTCCAGGTGCATGCCGCGCAAATACGAGCGGATTCACCGGCAACAGAACAGCCATGCAGGTAAGAGCGGCAAGGTAGCGAATCAAGCTTCGCGCGTACCCTGATGGAACAGTTTTCACTTTCATTTCAATACCTCCGCCTTAATTCTTCGCCTCAATTCTTCTCTGGGCATGCTCTGTGTCCGTGGTGAGTGTCGCTGTGGCGAGCGGTACAGGGAATGGATGCCACAGACCAACAACGGACACAGAGAATGCACAGAGAAGGAATTCACTTGATGTGCGTAGCCTCCCAACTGCGCACCTTGCGTCTCGCTTCGTCAAAGATTCTTTCGTAGTTCTGCTTGCGAACCTTCTCGCTGACTTCGGGCGTCAGCGATTTCCAAAGCGGTTCATACTGGTTATAGACCCTCAAATATTTCTCCTGAGTGGCCGGAGCAACTTCGTCAGTGCCGAAGAGAAAGCGATCCGGATTGCGACTGATCACAGCCGCCGCGTTCTTTGTCGATTCGGGCGTCGCGACCACGTACTTCGCAACTTCATCCCAGGAAATGTCGAAATGAACGTTTCGCAATTGCGGATCGCTGATGATCTCTTCGACGATTGCGGCCTGCTCTTTCACTGGACGAATGATTCGCCCGACGCCGATATGCGCCCAGATAAACGTCGTGTTGGGATGACGCTTGAACAGGGCCTTCATTTGGGACGCATAAGCAGGCTCAGCGCCAGGCTTTGCAAACGGAACGTCAACGTCGTTGTGAATGAGAACGACCAGACCAACTTCAGTCGCGAAGTCGAGCAGGCGATCGAGCGCCGGGTCTTGAAGGCTCGCTACCTCGCCTGCGATTTTTGCTGACACAAATTCTTTGTGAATGCTGAATTCGCCGATGCCGCTGAACACGCCGGGAAAGGCCGTGAGCACGCGGCGAATGTGATCCGCGGCATACATGTCCGTTGGGTTGAAGCCCGTGATCATCGGATCGAAGCGCGCTTGCTCTTCCTTCGAGAGTGACTTGTACGCGGTTGCGATCCAGGCGTCAGTGAATGAGTAGTAATAGAGTGGCGCGTCAGAGTTCAGGTAGTAAGTTGGAGCACGGTTTTCATCGACGCGATAGGACCATTGCTGTTGCAGCGGGATGCCAAACAAGGCGACACGTCCTGCTTTGTTACCCATGACTTTCAGGAAATCGTGGATGTCGATGCCTTCCTGGATGTAGTTGGTCAGGTGGAAGTGCGAGTCGTTGAAGAGGTAGGTGTTTGATCCGTTCTGGGCGAAGGACGGTATCGAAAAAATCAGGAAAGTCGCAAAGCACAGAACCGAGCGCGGTAGCGCCGGGTAAACCATTCTTACACGTCTGATCGCGGGAGTTGACCCGGCGCTACCGCGCTCGGTTCTGTGCTTTGCGACTTTCATAAAACCTCTAAAACGCGAGCTCCAGAGTCGAATGAAACACACTGCCCTTGCCACCGACAGCAAACGGAACAGATGAATAACCAACCGGGGATTTGTAGAGATATAGAAACTCGTTGTTCCAGCGGACGACCTTGTTCTTCCATGGGAACCAATTCACGCCCGAGCGGATATCCCAGGGCTTGCCGAACTGACCATTTATCCTCGAAGTCCCGACATAAAACTGCATCGTCTTCGGTACGATCATCGCCGACGCCTGCAACTGGAAGCCGTGATCAAAGAGACGCTCCGGAACCTGTTCTCGCTGAAGCGGATTAATCACATCCTGGAATTTGAAATTGTTCAGCCAGCGCCAGTAGTACTCACCTTCGATCGCAAGGCCGCGATATTTAAGGCCGCCATCAATATCCATCATCCTGTAAGTCGCATCGGTGATGGTGACGCCGGGTGCGAATAAGTCAGGTGTGAAGATGACGGTCCCGTCTGAAAGCCGCAGTTGCGTGTTTTCAAAGTTGTCGCTGTTGGGCTGGCTCTCTTTGTTTTCATCGCTGCGAGTGAAATGAATCCCAAATCGACTGGTCAGGGTTTTGTGATTATCGAAATCACCAAAGCCCTGCCCGTATTCACCAGTAGGCGCCCAAACCAATGCAGTGGAAAGCGTGTTGAACTTGTGGTCGAGTCGCGAGGCGCTGACACCAAGAGTGCTCAGGTTGTTACCGAGCATCACCTGGTACCGGAGGCGCTTCGTGACATTGCCTTTGAGCCACACGCCGGATGTGTAAGAAGGACGGAAAAACTCGTCAGCAATATGGCGACTATCTACTGATAGCCAATAGGGAAAGTTACCTTCAGTACTGCGAACGCCGGGAAGAGATGTGATGCCGGCCGCGAGAGTCAGGTGACTGTTGAATGTGTAACCAATGTTTCCGGCGACGACGACCTGCGCTCCCTGGCCCTGCGTTGCATTGGAAGTCCACGTGTAGAGGAAGTAGCGAAGCTTGGGATCCAATACCCAACCCAAAAACTTGATCTGCACCTTTTGCAGTTGGAAGTCCTGACGTTCCTGTACGCTCTTGACGTTGCCAAAGCTGTCTGTGTAATTGGAGGCGAGTCCGAGCTGATTCAAATACCGCGCATACGTATAAATGCTAACGCTCATGTCTCCGTATTCGGTATTGGCGAGCTTGTAACCGAGATTAGGAGTGTAGCGACCGTAGGACGCTGCGGCTGGCGCTTCTGAAACGGGTTTTTCTTTAACTACCGGCTCCATCCAAACGTGCGGATCGTCGGAGGTCGACGGGTCATACTTCGTTTCTGATTGAGGCGCTAAAGAAGTAGCAGGAGTTGGTGTTTGCGTTGGTTGAGCTGCCTGCGCGGCTTCGAGTTTATCTACTCTTTCCTGAAGACTGCGAATCAGTTTGAGTAGTTCAGCGCGCTCGTCAGACGTTAGGGGTTTACCTTCCGCTGGCTTCGAGCTCGAAGGCGTATTCTCACTTTGTGCAAGACACACAAGGCTGAGCGCCAGAACAATTTGGACCAGCAACGCAACGCGCAGCGCCAGATTCCGGCGTCGTGTTGCCGGGTTTGATTGAAGAATAGTTAACATCACGAGGTAGCTCATTAACTGCGCTATTCAGTCTTCAAACCAACTGAGCGTGGTGAAAACAAATTGAAGTCGAGCTTGTTCGCCACGTACTCGATCACTTTCTGCGCCTTCACGCTGTTGCCGGCTTCATCGAGCGGCGGAGCGAACACGGCGATCGCGCCCTTGCCAGGAACGATTGCGACGATGCCGCCGCCCACGCCACTCTTTGCCGGCAGCCCGACCTTCCACGCCCAGCCGCCTGAGCCGTCGTACAGTCCGGCCATGATCATCGTGGAGAGAATGTGCGGAACGTTCTCAGGCTTGATCACCTGCTCGCCCGTGGCCGGATTTTTCCCGTTATTCGCCAGCGTTGCGCCCATGCGCGCGAGCTGGACCACATTGACACCGACGGAGCATTGCTTCGTGTAGACGTCGACTGATTCAAACGGATCGGCGTAGATGCGATCGTATTTGGCCAGCAACATCGAGAGCGCTTTATTGCCTGTGTTGGTGGCTGCTTCTGACTTGTAAACGTCGTCGATGAGCGTGAGCTTCTCGCCCGCGGCACGACTGTAGAAGTCCAGGATCTTGCTCCACTTCTCATCCGCTGTTTTCGCTGAGATGAGACTGACGGTCGAAATCGCTCCGGCGTTTACGTATGGATTGCCCGTATGCGTGGGCATATCGGCGACTGCAAACACGGAGTTGAAAGCGCGGCCCGTCGGCTCGTTACCGACTTTCTCGAACACCTTGTCTGGTCCAAGCTCTTCCATCGCCAGCGCCTGCGAGAAGACTTTCGAGATCGACTGGATGGAAAACGCGTACTTGATATCGCCCATCGAGAGTGTCTGGTTGTCGGTAGTGACGATCGCGATACCGAAAAGCTTCGAATCAACCTGCGCGAGGTACGGAATGTAATCAGCATTCTTGCCGCCGGTGTCAGTCTTGAACTTCTCGAACGCCTCGCGGACAACTGCCTCGACCTGCGCCTTGGCCGGCGCGACCGGACTGGTCTTCTGTGCCAGCGCTGACAAGGGCCCCGTTGCAAAGGTGATCACCATGAACACCGCAACGAGCATTCTTGTCTGGATCTTGTTTCTTAACATGACTCTCTTTCTCCTCTTCCTGGACCAGTTGGCCCGGGAAATCTAAAGATCAATATGTGAATGTCTTCGAGAAGTTGTATTTGAACGAAAACTGGATGCGGAAATCGTCAGACTTGAAACCATCGAGAAAATTCTCGCGCCTGCCCCACTGCAACTCGCCGCCGATCATCACGTTGTCGGTGGGATAGAAGAGCAGGTTGGTGAGCGCGTAGTGACCGCGATGGTAGGCATTCGCTGCCTGACCGTTTGAGTTGTCGATATCCATGAACGAATATCCGGCCGCGGTGCTGAAACGTTTGCTCCAGTTGTGATCGAGAAATGCCACCATGCTCCACATCGGGAGCGCGACGCCTTTGATCGGGCGGCGCGGATCTCCTCCCGGTGTTAACTCGATACCGACATCGACCGGCGCGTCGTTCATGTAGTTTTGAATTCCCTGGCCAAACACGAACGCGAATCGGCCGGTGTCCTTCGGAGTAAATTTCAGGTTGGACGTGATGTTCATCCCCGCGCCGACTTCGGTGCCGCCGAGATCGAACGCGTCATCAACTGTGTCTACCCACTTGATTCGCCTGAGCATGCCCGCTACCTGGAGATAACCCCAGTCGCGTGTGAAACGAACGTTGCCTGAGAGATCCGGTAGATCAAATTTACCCTTGATGCCTTGCAGCTCGATGCGATCCTGGAATACGCCCTGATCGCCGCTCGCGCCGGGACGTTCGACCGCGAGCGTCACCGCATTTCTTCCCTTCAGCGGCATCCAACGAAACTGCACGTTGCGGAAGAAGACCATTCCGTTTGGTCCCCAGTACTCGAGTGAGTTTGGAAACACGTCGATGTCCATGAACGGACTCCACGTTTGGCCCGCGCCGAATTGGCCCAGCTCGCCGTAAGCGTGGCGCAAGCGGAAAGTGGTCTGGCCCGCGTCGACACCAGTGCCGAAGAGCTCAAACTCAAACTGTGTTTTCAGCTCGCCGTATTTCGTTGGTGTGGTCGATTTCACACCGAGACGGCTTTGTCTGACGCCGAAATAAGTCTTTCCGTTCGGAGCAAACTCGTTCGGGAACGAAGGCAGCTTGGTGGGCCGGATGACGTCGAACCAGTCCGGATGGTTTTGCTTGAGCTGGTAACCGGCGTCGAGCATTGCGAAGCCGTAGATCGTAAAAGTGCTCTCGCCTTTTCCGTCCTGCGGCTTGGCCGGCTCTGCTGGTGTCGTCTCGGCCGGCGGCGGCGCGGCGGTCTCTGAATACTTCGCGTCGACTATTGCCGGAGCCGCATCCTTCTTCTTTGTCTCGATCGATTCGATCTGTCCTTTTAACTCCGTGACCGTTTGTTCGAGTTGTTGTAAACGTTGCTTTAACTGTTCGACTTCTGATGCTGGTTTTGCAGTTTCCTGAGTTTGTGCGAGTGCAGAGCTACTCGCAACCAACAGCAGAGCTGCTACGACGAAGATCAAACCTGTGGCTTTGCTCAATGGATTTGTTAGTTTCATGCGCGCTTCCTCCGATAGTTTTGGAGCGGAGTTTTAGCTCGTGAAAAATGTAGTGGAGGGGCAGCAAGTCGGTAACTGGCAAAACTTACAGGTGACCGGAACACCACGCGCTCATAGACTTCAAAGCGTTTTATGAATCAACTT
>DASYFE010000142.1:0-19337 GCA_036498585.1 Pyrinomonadaceae bacterium
CCGCAGTCGATTCTTTGCGGCCTCATCGCCGGTCTGCTGTTCATCCCCACGACGATCTTCGACATGATCTGGGGCGTCCGCTTTCTCCAGGAAGCTCACAGCCTGGACTATAGCGAGGCTGTAATGCGCTCGGCCACGGTCCCTTTCGGCTGGATCATCGGCTGCCCTCTACTCGGTCTCCTTTCCGATCGACTCGGTCGACGTAAACCCGTGATCGCAGGCGCTGCGATCGTTTTGCTCGGGTGTCTCGCATGGATCCTCTATGGACCAACCGGAATACTTCCACCTTACGTGCTGGGTCTTCTCACCGGTATCGTGTCGGGCGCGGCGATGCTGCCTTACACCGTTATCAAAGAAGCTAATCCACCACAGTTCGGCGGCACAGCCACCGGCGTGGTCAACTTTTTGAATTTCACTTTTAGCGCACTGCTGGGACCGGTTTTCGGCTGGATCTTACACGGCGTGTCAGGCGGCGCAGAGCAAATGGAGTTGCAGCATTTCCGAACCACCTTCACACCGCTTCTGGTCGGAGTGGCGCTCGCAATTCTGCTAACGCTGTTTTTGAAGGAAACGGGACCGGCAGCTCGGGAGAAATAAAATGGTAGCAGCAACTGGAACAGGAAAATACGAAAGACTTCTCGCTCGTTGCGAGGGCCTGGCGCCGATCCCAACCGCAGTGGCGCACCCGTGCGAAGCGTCGGCTTTAAGCGCCGCCGTTGAAGCCGCCACGCGTGGATTGATCGTGCCCTTGCTGGTTGGACCAGCAGCCAAAATCCGAGAGACCGCTGTGATGTCTCAGATCGATCTCGGCAACCTGAAGATCGTTGACGTCCCGCACAGCCAGGCCGCAGCGACAAAAGCAGTCGAGCTGGTGAAAGAAGGCAAAGCCGAGATCCTGATGAAGGGCAGCCTGCACACTGATGAGCTGATGGCGGCGGTTGTCTCGCGCGACGGATTGCGCACAGGTCGTCGCATCAGTCATGTCTTCATCATGGACGTGCCGACTTATCACAAAGTGCTCGTCATTACTGACGCGGCGATCAATATCGCACCCACACTCGAAGACAAGGCTGACATCTGCCAGAACGCGATCGATCTCGTCATCGCACTGGGATTAGAAAAACCAAAAGTCGCGATTCTCGCCGCCGTGGAAACAGTCACCACGAAGATGCCCGCGACGATCGACGCCGCAGCGCTTTGCAAGATGGCTGAACGCGGGCAGATCAAAGGCGCGCTGCTCGATGGACCGCTCGCTTTTGACAACGCCATCAGCGCGCAAGCAGCCGAGACGAAGGGCATCAAGTCAGCAGTGGCGGGCGATCCTGACATTCTGCTCGCGCCCGATCTCGAGGCCGGAAACATTCTCGCAAAGCAGTTGACCTTTCTTGCAAACGCAGACAGCGCCGGCATGGTGCTCGGTGCGAAGGTGCCTGTAATCCTGACGAGCCGTGCTGACAGTGTGCGCTCGAAGGTTGCGAGCTGCGCCGTTGCCAAATTAGTTGCTCACGCGCGACGGACGAACCCTTAGAGAGGCACAGAACCGAGCGCGGTAGCGCCGGGTAACACAACCAACGCGCCAGTCAATGGACTTTGACCCGGCGCTACCGCGCTCGGTTCTGTGCGCTGGACGGAGTTAAAAAGTGATGCACGACTATGCACTCGTACTCAACGCCGGATCATCGAGTCTGAAGTTTTGTGTGTTCGAGCGACCCGAACCGATCGAGAGTTGGCGACTGGCGGCGCGGGGTCAGATCGAAGGTATTGGCACGTCACCGAGACTGCGTGTCAAAGACGATAACGATGAAAGCCTCGCAAACCAGGACGTCGTCGCGCGTGACGGGCGTGAAGCACTCGACGTACTCGCCGGTTGGCTGCGCTCGAAATACGGCGGCTCGCGTGTGCTCGGCGTTGGTCATCGCGTGGTCCACGGTGGCGCACGTTTCAAAGGCCCAACAATAGTAAACGAAGATGTGATGCGAGAGCTTTACCAGCTCGTGCCACTCGCGCCACTGCACCAGCCTCACAATCTCGCCGCCATAGAAGCAGTGTTCGAACGACTACCGGGAATACCGCAAGTCGCTTGTTTCGACACCAGCTTTCATCGTGGACAACCAGCAGTCGCAGAGTTGATTCCGTTTCCGCGCGAGCTTCGCCAGCAGGGCTTGCAGAGATATGGATTTCACGGACTGTCGTACGAATACATCGCGTCAGTCCTGCCTCAGGTCGCGCCGGAGATCGCTCACGGCCGCGTCGTTGTAGCTCATCTGGGAAGTGGTTCGAGTTTGTGTGCGTTGAAGAATGGGAAGAGCTTTGACAGCACACTAGGCTTCACGGCCCTCGACGGTCTCTGTATGGGCACGCGACCCGGCTCGATCGATCCCGGCGTCGTCCTGCATCTTTTTCAAGGGCTCAATTTCTCGGCCAAAGAAGTCGAAACGCTGCTCTACAAGAAATCCGGTCTGCTCGGCATCTCGGGAATAAGTAACGACATGCGCGACCTGCTCGGACGAAGTGAGCCCGCAGCCCAACTCGCAGTGGATTACTTCGTCTACAGCGTCGCTAAACAGATCGGCGCTTTGACTGCCGCGCTCGGCGGTATTGACGGTCTGGTTTTCACTGCCGGAATCGGTGAGAACTCACCGGAGATCCGGAAACGAATTTGTGAGTCGTCTGCGTGGCTCGGCATCGAGCTCGACGAGACGGCCAACACTAAACCTCTCACGAACATTTCAACGCCTCGCAGCAAGCCTTCCGTGTGGGTAATTCCAACGAATGAAGAGTTGATGATTGCCCGGCATACCGGCGCGCTGCTGGGGATCGCAAAAGCTGCTGCTTGACGAGACTAGACCGAAGGAGAACGAGCGAAGGAGAACAAAAATGGCCAGCACTGCACCGCAGGAAACTAAGAAAACTATTCCTGGTTGGGAAGGGTTCAACATCGGACTCTGGCAAACCGATATTGATGTTCGCGACTTCATTCAGCAGAACTACGAGCCGTTTGAAGGCGACGAAACATTTCTCGCGCCCGCTACAGAGCGCACGACGAACATGTGGGAAAAACTACAGGAGCTCTTCGTCGAAGAACGTCGCAAGGGCGTGCTCGACATCTCGCAGATTCCCAGCTCCATCACTGCTCATGCTCCCGGATATATCGATCGTGAGAACGAGTTGATCGTTGGTCTGCAAACGGACGCGCCACTCAAACGCGCAATCATGCCGAACGGCGGTTTCCGCCTGGTTCTCAACGCGCTCAAGACTTATGGCTTCGAGCCCGACCCGCATGTAGTCGAAGCGTTCACGAAGTATCGAAAGACTCACAACGACGCCGTGTTTGATGCTTACACGGAAGACATCAGGCGTTGCCGCAGCTCACACATACTCACTGGATTACCGGATGCTTATGGCCGTGGCCGCATCATCGGCGACTACCGGCGCGTCGCACTGTATGGCGTCGCGCGCTTGATCGAACAAAAACAGGAAGAGAAGCGGCGACTCGACAACGTGATGTCGAGCGATGAGATCATTCGCGATCGCGAAGAGCTAAGCGAACAGATTCGCGCGCTAAAAGAGCTGCAACAGATGGCAGTGAGCTACGGCTTCGATATCTCAGCCCCGGCACGCACGGCGCGAGAGGCAGTGCAGTGGCTCTACTTCGGATATCTCGCGGCTGTGAAAGAGCAGAATGGCGCCGCAATGTCGCTGGGTCGCACTTCGACGTTTCTGGATATCTACTTCGAGCGCGATTTGAAGTCAGGAGCGCTCACTGAGGAACAGGCGCAGGAGCTTGTTGATGATTTCGTAATCAAGCTGCGCATCGTTCGCTTCCTGCGCACGCCGGAATACGACGAGCTCTTCGCCGGCGATCCGACGTGGGTGACGGAATCAATCGGCGGTATGGGAGACGACGGTCGCCCGCTCGTAACAAAGACAAGCTTTCGTTTTTTGCAAACGCTTTACACCCTTGGTCCAGCGCCCGAGCCAAATCTCACCATCTGGTACTCGCCGCGCTTGCCCGATGGATTTCGTAATTTCGCCTCCAAAGTAGCGATCGACACCAGCTCGATTCAGTTCGAAAGCGACGAGATCATGCGCAATGCGTGGGGAGACGACGGCGCGATTGCCTGTTGTGTTTCGCCGATGCGTGTCGGCAAGCAGATGCAGTTCTTTGGTGCGCGCGCGAACCTCGCCAAATGTTTGTTGTTTGCGATCAACGGCGGCAGAGATGAGCTCACCGGCAAACAGATTGGACCACCAACCCCGCCTGTCCAGGGCGACTTCCTCCAATTTGATGATGTTCTGATCAGGTTTGAAAAAATGATGGAGTGGCTGGCCGGCGTTTATGTCAACGCGATGAACGTCATTCACTACATGCACGACAAGTATGCCTACGAGCGGATCGAGATGGCGCTGCACGACTATGCGCCGATGCGAACGATGGCGTTTGGAGTGGCGGGCTTGTCTGTTGTGACTGACAGCCTGTCGGCGATTCGTTATGCGAAAGTTCGAGTTGTTCGGGATGAAACGGGTCTGATCACTGACTATCAAACAGACGGAGACTTTCCGAAGTTTGGTAACAACGACAATCGCGTTGATCAGTTTGCTTCATGGATGGTGAGCACGTTCATGACGAAGCTCAGGAAGTTTCCGACCTACCGTCACGCTTATCACACGCAATCGGTGCTGACCATCACATCGAATGTCGTGTACGGCAAGAACACTGGCAACACGCCCGATGGGCGCAGGCACGGAGAACCGTTTGCGCCGGGCGCCAACCCGATGCACGGGCGTGATGTGCATGGCATTCACGCGTCTGCTGCTTCGGTCGCGAAGATCCCTTATCGCGATGCGGCGGACGGGATCTCGCTAACGTCGTCGTTGATGCCGGAAGGTTTAGGGAGAGTGAGTGGCGATCGCGTGCCGAACCTGCGCGGCATACTCGACGCGTTCTTTACGAACACGGGTTATCACATGAATGTAAATGTTCTGAATCGCGACATGCTGATTGACGCGATGGAACATCCGGAAAAGTATCCGCAACTGACGATACGCGTTTCCGGCTACGCGGTGAACTTCGTACGCCTGAGTCGCGAACAGCAGATGGACGTCATTAACCGAACGTTCCACGGGTGATACCAATGAATGAAGTGAAGACGGCGGAAAATACCCCGCTGGAAACAACGAACCCGTTTGAGCTTCGTGAAGGGCTGAGTAAAAACGTCTCGGAGTCGGTCGTCAAGAAAGCGCTCGAGACGGGTGACCTCGGCTTCCTGCACTCGTTCACCACAGGCTCGGCGGTTGATGGTCCAGGTGTTCGCCTAGTGGCGTGGACCGCAGGTTGTCAGTTTCGTTGTCTTTACTGTCACAACCCAGACACGTGGAACATGATGAATGGACTGGCGATCCCACTCGAGCGCGCGATCGCAGCGCTGCGCAAATATCATCACGGGCTCAAGATCATGTCGGGTGGACTGACGTTGAGTGGTGGCGAGCCACTGATGCAGGACCGTTTCGTTGTCAGGCTGCTATCCGCTGCGAAGGGCATGGGGGTACACACCGCGCTCGATACCAATGGATTTCTTGGTGAACGACTGTCGGACGCAGAGCTCGATCAGATCGATGTGGTGCTGTTGGATATCAAATCGTGGGATCCTACGCGTCATCAGCACCTGGTCGGGAAAGATAATGGTCCAACATTGGATTTTGCACGCCGTCTGGCGCTTCGTGGGAAAACGATGTGGTTGCGCTACGTGTTAGTGCCGGGACTGACTGACGACGAAAACGATATCAATCAGCTCGCCGCCTTCGCCGCGAAGCTGGGCAACGTCGAGCGAGTTGACGTGCTGCCGTTTCACCAGATGGGACGCTACAAATGGGAGAAGCTTGGGATCGATTACACGCTCAATGATGTGCGGCCACCGGCGCCGGAAGTAGTCGAGCGTGTTTGCAAACAATTTCACGCTGTTGGATTAAAAGCGTATTGAGCCGCAAAAAGGCACAAAAGGCACAAAAATGGTCCATCAAAAAAGAATTTACTTACTGACATTACTTCTCACCTTTAGCGCCTGGCAGTACGCGATTGCGCAACAGAAGAAAGCAAACGTCGTCATACTCGCAACGGGTGGCACGATTGCGGGTGCGGCTGCAAGCGGTACGCAGGCGGCTTATACGTCGGGCGCGGTAACGATCGACGCGATGATCGCGGCCGTTCCGGGCATGACGAACATGGCCAATATCAAAGGCGAACAGATCTCGAATGTCGGATCTCAGGACATGTCGTTCGAGATCATGCTCAAGCTGGCCAAACGTATAAATGAGCTCCAAAAACAAAGCGATGTGGACGGTATCGTCGTCACTCACGGCACCGACACGATGGAGGAGACTGCGTTCTTTTTGAACCTCGTCGTGAAGGGAGACAAGCCCGTCGTGATGGTCGGCTCGATGAGACCTTCGACCGCAGTCAGCGCTGATGGACCATTGAATTTGTATAACGCAGTCGGCGTCGCGGTCGATCCGAACGCGCGTGGACGCGGCGTGCTCGTCGTAATGAACGACTGGATTCACGCAGCCCACTCGCTCACTAAAACCAGCACCACCGCTATTCAGACGTTCATGTCGCCGTTGCGGGGCGTGGTGGGCGTCGCGACTTACGGCAAGAACGATTTCTACAACTCGCCGCAATGGAAACACACGAGTGGCAGCGAGTTTGATGTGACTGGCGTCGACAAACTTCCGCGCGTCGATATCATCTTCGCGTGCGCCGACATGCCACCCGATCTGATCGACGCCTCGGTTGCGAATGGCGCGAAAGGGATCGTCATTGCTGGTGTCGGCAATGGCAACATGAACAAAGCGTCGCTTGAGGCGGCGGCGAGGGCCGCTAAAAAGGGCGTCGTTGTGGTGAGGAGCACTCGCGTTGCCACCGGATCTGTTGGGAGAAATGTCGAGGTCAACGACGACGAAATGGGATTCGTCGCCTCCGACGAGCTCAACCCGCAGAAGGCGCGACTGCTTTTGACGTTAGCGTTATTAAAGCAACGCTCAAATACTGAGTTACAGAATTTATTTACCACCTACTGAAGGTTTCTCTGCGTAACCTCTGCGTCCTCTGCGTCTCTGCGGTGAATGAAACCGCAGAGGCGCAGAGAACGCAGAGGTTACGCAGAGATGAAGCGCCATGATCTGGATCGAACTGATCGTTCTCCTCTCCTGTATCGTTATCGGTGCACGTCTCGGTGGGATAGCACTCGGCACGGTGGCGGGAATCGGATTACTCGTCTTCGTCTTCTTCTTCGGCCTTCCGCCGGGTGGTCCTCCCGGATCCGTTCTGGGGATGATCATCGCGGTCATCACGGCCCTCGCGACGATGCAGGCTGCCGGCGGTCTCGACTATCTCGTCTCAGTCGCAGAAAGGATCATGCGCAAGCGGCCGCAGTACATTACGTTCGTGGCCCCGATCGTGACGTACCTGCTGGTATTTGCATCCGGAACGGCGCACGTCATCTACGCCCTCCTGCCCGTAATTGCTGAGGTCGCGCGCAACGGGAAGATCAGGCCGGAGCGTCCACTCTCGATCAGCGTGATCGCAGGCTTCCAGGGCGTGATCGCGTCCCCGATCTCCGCGGCGACCGTGGCGATGCTCGGGTTCTTACTGGTGCAGGGAATCTCACTCCCGCGCCTGCTCGCGATCACGATCCCGTCGACGTTTCTCGGCGTCGTGATTGGAGCGTTATCGGTTGCGTGGCGCGGAAAGAATCTCGACGTCGATCCGGAGTATCTGAAACGGCTCGAGATCGGCGAGGTGAAGCCGCCGCAGCAACAGGCGCCCATCGAGGAAAAGAACCTCAATCGCGCGCGTGGCTCCATGTTGCTTTTCCTGCTTGGCATCATCGCTGTTGTGTTGATTGGGATTTTTCCAAACCTGCGACCAGCATATGAAGTTGCGGGCGGCGACACCGATCAAGTCAACATGGGCATGGCGATCATGATCGTAATGATCGCGGTCGCCGGACTGATCCTCGTCGTCTTCAAGGCCTCACCTGAGGCTGCGCTGAAAGGAACGATCATGCGCAGCGGCATTACCGCGATCATCTGCATACTCGGTATCTCGTGGCTGGGCTCGTCTTTCTTCGAAGGCAATCGCGGTTACATCGTCGGTGGTATTGAAAGCGTAGTGCAGGTGTACCCGTGGACGTTTGCGATCGGAATGTTTGTGCTCTCAACGATGCTCTTTAGCCAGGCTGCAACCGTCGCCATACTAATGCCGGTGGGCGTCGCCTTGAAAGTGCCTGCGTGGACGCTCGCTGCATTGTATCCCGCCGCGAACGGAATCTTTTTCCTGCCGACGTACGGCACGCTGCTGGCTGCTGTTTCTTTTGATCAGACCGGAACGACAAAGATTGGAAAGTATTTACTCAATCACAGTTTCATGTTGCCGGGACTGGTCACAATCTTCTCAACGATAGTTATTGCATTGTTGTTGAGTAAATTCGTGGTCTGAATATGGAAACAACTGGACTACTTGATCCCTTTCCGCTCTGGACGATCCTGCCGCTCACAATTGCAATCGGTCTCGCTGCGTTTGAGTTCGGTTATCGACTCGCACATTACCGCCAGCAACGTCACGAGGAGGAAAAGGAGTCGCCCGTTGGTGGAATGGTTGCAGGCACGCTCGGCCTGCTGGCGTTTATGCTGGCTTTCACTTTCGGACTGGCCGGATCGCGTTTTGAAGATCGACGACAGGTGGTGTTGTCTGAGGCAAACGCGATTGGGACCACGTATCTTCGTGCGGCGATGCTGCCCGAACCGATACGTACGGAAGTAAAAAATCTTCTCCGTGAATACGTTGATGTGCGGCTCGATGCGGTTCAGCAGCCAGGAAAGCTAACCCAATCGCTATCCAAATCGGAAGAGCTGCACGAGCGGCTTTGGACGCAGGCCGTTGCAGCCACGGAGAAAGATCGTTCACCAGTCACCGCACTCTTTGTTGCATCACTCAATGAATTAATCGACTTGCATGCAGTACGAGTTATGGCGGGGTTGCAGAGTCGTGTGCCGGCAATAATATGGATTGTTTTGTACGTGCTCGCGGTCCTTGCGATGGAGATGATTGGCTATCACGCGGGATTGGCGAACAGCCGGCGCTCGATTGCAGCGGTTGCGCTCATCATCGGTTTCTCCCTCGTCCTATTCCTAATAGCAGACCTCGATCGCCCCGGCCAGGGCATGCTCCGCGTCAGTCAACAATCAATGATCGATCTGCGCAAGTCGATGAAGTAGTACACAAATCAACACCGAAGGTGTTCGCTAATTTGAGCCCAGGGTTGGAGCGCCAGCGACAACCCTGGGATCGCAATCCAAAAAGCGCTAAACCCTGTAAGGGTTCGGCGGTTGACGAACCCTTACAGGGTTTGAACGTCTTTTATGTGATGGACCAGGGTTCTCGTTCCTCGAACCCTGGGCTGAAATTAGCGAACACCTTCGGTGTTAAGCAAGGTAGCGGGAGATGCGAGACTCGATGGGGATAGTGAGCAAGGGTGCGGCGCCGTGACGTAGAACTCTTTCACTGTGACTGCCACGTATACCGTCGAGGAAACCGTTGCGCCCGTCAGTTGCCATCACAACAAGATCGACTTTGTGCTCTTTCGCGGCGTTGACAATGCTGCCGATGACCTCGCCCGATCGCACCTCTTTATCCCACGTCCAACCTGGTATCTCAGGATAACGGCACGCCGGCATCGTGTTAGACGTGCCAACGTGCATCAGGATGAAGGCTCCCTGCGGGCAGTTCAATCTCTCAACCAATAATGAGGCAGTGTTCACGGCTGCCTGGGGATGAGGCGTCTGAGCTACCGGAATAAGAATCTTGCTTAAATTCACTGACCCATCGCGGCCGGATACAAACCCCTCAACATCGCCCGGGATCAAGAGCGTCATCTCTCCAGCTTTGCGCGCAACCGGCTCCGCGACAGACTTGCCGAGCCACCGAACCTTCCCATCACGTTGACTCGTCGCCAGCACGATCAAATCAGCCGGATGCTCGTGCAGATAGCGCATCACCGCGTCAACCGGCTCTTCCTGGCTGGCCACTACCTTACTCGCTTCAATCCCAAGCTCGCCGACCGCAGATCTCGGACTGCCCTTGGGTAACGTTCCCCAACGCTCAAGCGTCTCGCGTATTCCCGGAAAGTCGGACCACTGCGATGGCCGCCCTTTCGCAACATGGAGGAGGGTAAATTTGGATTGCGACAACATCGCAACTCTGAGTGCGTGATTGAAAGCGACGAGGCTGGCCTCTGAAAAATCAGTAGGGTGCAACACACTGCCAATGAGAGAAAAGCCCGGTCCAATTGTTTCTGTCATAATCTTACCTGGAACATTCGTCTAAAGGATTCGCGCTCGTAAACGGCTGGATTGGGAATTCGTGCGAAGCTCATGTTGCCCCTCATCTCGTCGAGCGAGCTCCATTCATTCGCGAGCATCCATGCTTCCACTTCAGTTCGCAGCAATTGCAGATACTGTGGACCATGAAGCATGAGAGCCGAGACCATTTGTAGTGCATGAGCTCCAGCCATCGTTCCCTTGATCACGTCGAGCGCCGTGTGTACTCCGCCAGTGATTCCGAGTGACGCCTTAACGCGTCCTGACAGTACCGCCGCGCCGCGCAGACGCAGATCGAGCTCGGCTGAGCTGGAAAGCTCAACCCGGCGCAACACTTCGAGCTCGAGCACATCGAAGTCGACCTTATGAAAACGTGTGAAGAGCACTATTGCGTCTGCACCTGCTTTGTCGATCTGCAAAGCAAAGTTGGCGAAGGCTGTAAAAAGGGGTGAGATTTTGACCGCCACCGGAATGCGTAGCTCTCCTTTCACTTCCCAAACTGTCTGAAGCAATTGGCTCTCGACTTCAGCCGCGCTGAGTTCTGGATCGCTGGCGGCGTGATAGAGGTGAAGCTCGATCGCATCAGCCCCGGCCTCTTCCATGAGCCGCGCATAATTCATCCAGCCGCCCGGTGTGCTGCCATTGAGCGACGCCATCACCGGAATGCCGACTGCCTGCTTAACGCGGCGCAGGTGTTCGAGATATTCATCGGGTCCGGGAGCGGACTCAGGTTCCGGAATGAAACTACTTGCCTCGGGAAATGAGTCCCCATAAGTTTCGGTGGAAAAGAAGTCAGACATCTGCTCGCAGGTGATTTCCTCTTCATACAGCGAAGGCAGGATCAGCGCGGCCGCGCCTGCATCCTCGAGTTGCTTCACGGTATCGAGATCTCCAGTGAGTGGACTAGAGCCGACAATCAATGGGCTTTTTAACGAGAGTCCCATGTAGGTTGTAGCGAGATTCATTTGGTCTCCTTCACGTTGGGCTCCACGTCCTGCTCCCCATCGTGATCTCCATTTCCAGCTTCTATTCCGAATGCCGGCACTTTCATTCCTGCCAGTTGCTGGTAAACGGAGTATCGCCTCTCAGCCGCGGCTTGAGCGTCCGCGAGGAATTGTTTGAAGCGAGCAGGGTCGGCGCGCTCGATCATTCTGAAGCGCGACTCATTGCGCATGTAATCTGCAACCTTGGCTTTCGGTGGCCCATAGTCGAGGTTGAGTGGCGGCTCGCCCTTTGGAATTCGATTCGGATCGAACCGGAACAGCGGCCAGACCCCGGACTCGACCGCGAGTTTCTGTTGCGCCGCGCCCTGGGCCATGTCGTAGCCATGCGCAATGCAGTGACTGTAAGCAATGATGATGGACGGTCCGTTGTAGGCTTCAGCTTCACGAAAAGCCTGAACGGTCTGGATCATCTTGGCGCCAAACGCGACGCGCGCGACGTACACGTGCCCGTACATGTTTGCGAGCAGACCGAGATCTTTCTTGCCGACTGGTTTTCCGGAAGCAGCAAATTTTGCGGATGCGCCGAGTGGCGTGGCTTTGGATTGCTGGCCGCCGGTGTTTGAGTAGACTTCGGTATCGAGCACGAGGATGTTGACATTGCGGCGGTTCGCGAGAACGTGATCGAGTCCGCCGTAGCCGATGTCGTATGCCCAGCCGTCGCCGCCCACCAGCCAGACGCTCTTCTTAACGAGGTAGTCTGCGAGTGTCTCAAGCCGCCGTGCTTCCGGTGATTGAATGCCTGCGAGCTTACTACGCAAAACCTTGACTCTTTCGCGTTGCGCGATGATTCCGGCTTCGTTTTCCTGATTTGCTTCGAGCAGCTCGGTCGCGAGTGTCTCGCCGATATTCGATGCGAGCTGCTGTATCAGCCCGCGCACAGCGGCGATGTGAGCGTCGATTGCGAGACGGAAGCCAAAACCGAATTCAGCGTTGTCTTCAAAGAGAGAATTGGACCACGCCGGACCGCGGCCGTCGCTGTTTGTCGTGTATGGCGTGGTCGGAAGGTTTCCACCGTAGATCGAAGAGCATCCCGTGGCGTTTGCGATCAATAAGCGATCGCCAAAAAGTTGAGTCAACAGTTTCAGGTAAGGTGTTTCACCACAACCGGCGCACGCGCCCGAGTATTCAAACAATGGCTCAAGAAACTGCGAGCCTTTGTGATCCAAACGCACGACGTCCGCGCGGTCGAGCTCCGGTAGTTTGAGAAAGAAGTCGTAGTTGGAGCGTTCCGCGTCGCGCAATGGCGCCTGCGGCTCCATGTTGATTGCTTTGTGCTTCGGGTTGGTCCTGTCCTTGGCCGGGCAAACGTTAACGCAGAGGTTGCAACCGGTGCAGTCTTCCGGCGCGACCTGAATCGTGAACATCTTGCCTTTGTATTCAGGAGCTTTGTAAGCAGTCGACTTGAACGTCGGCGGCGACGAAGCGAGTGCAGGCTCGTCATAGACTTTTGCTCGAATCGCAGCATGCGGGCAGACGAGCGCGCACTGGTTACATTGAATGCAAACTTTCGCATCCCAGACCGGGATCTCGAGCGCGAGATTGCGCTTTTCCCACTTCGCAGTTCCGACTGGCCACGTACCGTCGACAGGAAAAGCGCTCACCGGAAGAAGATCGCCTTTCCCGGCCATCATCACCGCGCTTACTTTCTGTACGAAATCGGGCGCCAGCGTCGAGACGAGTGGTGGACGCGACTTCGTAGCGCTAACTGTCGCCGGCAATGGGATCTCGTGAAGATGAGCGAGGGCCAGGTCCACTACTTCGCAGTTTCTACGCACGACTTCCGGACCACGCTTGCCGTAAGTCTTCTCGATTGATTTCTTGATATGTGCGATCGCTTCGTCGCGTGGCAGGACGCCGGAAATACCGAAGAAGCACGTCTGCATGATAGTGTTGATGCGCCCGCCCATTCCGACTTGCTTTGCGAGCGGGTAGGCGTCGATGACGAAAAAGCGAATTCGCTTCTCGATCATCTGTTCCTGCATCTCGCGTGGCAGGCGATCCCAAACTGTTTGCGGGTCGCCGGGCGCGTTCAGCAGGAAGACAGCGCCCGGAGCCGCGTACTCGAGCATGTCGATCTTGTCCACAAACTCAAACTGGTGGCAGGCAACGAACGAGGCCCGGTCGAGCAGGTAAGCCGAGCGAATCGGACGCGGGCTCGTACGCAAGTGTGAAACAGTGATCGCGCCCGACTTCTTCGAGTCGTAAACAAAGTAACCCTGCACAAATCGATCGGTCTCATGACCGATGATTTTGATCGAGTTTTTGTTTGCGCCGACTGTTCCGTCAGCACCAAGACCATAAAACAGCGACGTCGAAACATCGTCTCTCTCGGTGCGAAAAGAGGGATCCCAGGGAAGTGAAGTGTTTGTTACGTCGTCAATGATTCCGATCGTGAAGTGGCGGCGGGCGGTTGGTTTCTTCAGCTCGTCAAAGACAGCTTTCACCATCGCGGGCGTAAATTCTTTAGACGAGAGGCCGTAGCGACCCGCGATCACGTTTGGATCGAGTTGTGTCTCTCCTTCGGCACGTGCTTCGGCGAGCGCTGTAACCACATCGAGGTAGAGTGGATCGCCAGGCGCGCCGGGTTCTTTAGTTCGGTCGAGTACGGCAATGCTTTTGGTGGTCTTTGGAAGAGCGTCGATGAAGGCTTTGCGCAGAAAAGGACGATAGAGACGTACTTTAACCAGGCCGACTTTTTCCTCATTGGCGGCTAGATACTCGACGGTTTCATGGGTTGTTTCAGCGCCGGAACCCATGATCACGATGATGCGTTCAGCGTCCGTAGGACCGACGTATTCGAACAGACCGTAGTGGCGTCCAGTTCTTTCCGCGAGTTTCGCCATTACGCGTTCGACGATTCCCGGGGTTGCGTCGTAATAACCGTTTGCAGCTTCACGCGCCTGGAAGAACACGTCCGGATTTTGAGCAGTGCCGCGCAAGACGGGACGGTCAGGAGTTAACGCACGCTCGCGATGCGCGTAGATGGCGTCTTCTGAGAGCAGGCTGCGCAGATCGTCGTCGTTGATCTCTTCGATTTTTGAGACTTCGTGTGACGTGCGAAAGCCGTCGAAGAAATGAAGGAAGGGAATGCGCGCTTCGAGCGTTGCCGCGTGTGCGACCGCCGCCATGTCGTGCGCTTCCTGAACGGAGTTTGAACAAAGGAGCGCGAAGCCGGTTTGGCGACACGCCATCACGTCTGAGTGGTCGCCGAAGATCGAAAGTGCGTGGGTGGCGAGTGTGCGGGCCGTCACGTGCATCGTGAAAGGCGACAGCTCACCCGCGATCTTGTACATGTTCGGGATCATCAGGAGCAGACCCTGAGAAGCGGTGAAGGTAGTCGCTTGCGCGCCGGCTTGTAACGCGCCGTGCAGTGCGCCGGCGGCGCCGGCTTCGGATTGCATCTCGGCGATTTCGGGAGCGGTTCCCCAGAGATTCGTCTTGCCGCGGCTGGCCCACTCATCACAAAGCTCGGCCATCGGTGAGCTGGGCGTGATGGGAAAGATAGCGGTCACCTCAGTAACGCGGAACGCCACCGAGGCCGCCGCCTCATTACCATCAACCGTGATGAGGTTCTTAGACATGTGTTTCCTCTCTTTTTATCCACAGATTACGCCCATTTTTCTGAATATCTGTGTAATCTGCGGATGGATTGATCTGACCCAGTGTCGCCTCATCCTATTGCGTTCTCAATCCCGCCAGCACTGTCAAAATTGCCAGTAACAAAGGTCCAAAACGGCAGATACGATGCTGCTGCTCCGGCAACTTCTAAAAGGAAAGTCGTGCAGATGCTCACTGGCAAGGCATTCAGACTTGTACTAATCCTGGGTGCACTCCCGCTTGTCGTGTGGGCCGGTTCCGATTATTTCTCCCGCGTTACCGCTCGAGACGATCAGTACGTCGGCAGCGAGGCATGCAAAGACTGCCACGAAGATCAATTCAAGAACTTCACGCCTACTTCGCACGCCAAGCTCGGCAGTTTAGGGAGCTGGAAAAACAAGGTGACTGGCTGTGAGTCGTGTCATGGACCAGGCAAGGAGCACATTGCGGAAGGCGATCCCACGAAGATCATCTCGTTCAAGAACAAGTCTCCCAAGCAGATCTCCGAAACCTGCCTGACCTGCCACGCCGGGCGAGAAGAGCACAACAACTTCCGCCGCGGCGAACACTGGCGCAACGACGTCGGTTGTACTGATTGTCACTCCTCCCACCGCTCGGTCACCGGCAGAAATCTGGCGAGCTCAAACACATTCATCACATCGGCAAACGCAGAAAAACCGGATTTCTCCACGATCCATTTACTGAAAGTCAGTGAGCCAAAGCTTTGCTTGAACTGTCATAGTGAAGTCAAACACCAGTTCACCCTCCCGTCCCATCACAAGGTCCTCGAAGGCGCCATGCGCTGCAGCGACTGTCACAATCCGCACGGTGGTTTCGAGTTAAAGCAGACGCGGCTGGCTGTCGGCGCGGATGCCGCGTGCATCAAGTGTCACGCAGACAAGCAGGGTCCATTCACCTTCGAACATGCTCCCGTGAAGACCGATGGTTGTGTCGCCTGTCACATACCGCATGGATCGGCTAACCCGCGCATGTTGAAGTTCAGTGCGGTGAATCATCTGTGCCTGACGTGTCACAGCGTGGACCACGGCGTGGGAGCGGACGAGCCGGCTGGCCCAACGCACAACCAGAACGCGCAATACGCCAGTTGCACTAATTGTCACATCAAGATTCATGGCTCACGCACGAGCCCGGTGTTTTTCCGATGAAATTTTCTCTGTGCAACCTCTGTGTTCTCTGTGTCTCTGTGGTTTGTATTGCCGTAACTCACCACGGAGACACAGAGAACACAGAGGTTGCACAGAGAAGAGGCCGAGTGAGATGAAAAGCGAGGCGAACAAGCTGTTGTTGATGATCGCTGGCTGCCTGCTAGCGGTGGTGAGCGTGCAAGCTCAGCAACCCGCTGCGAGTCCAAGCCCACAGAGCTCAAACGGAAATGACTCGATGGGCGACTACGACGTGATTTCCAGTATTGAGTTCGGCTACCGCGGTCTCAGCGTCGACGGCGATCACAACAAGTATCGCAGCGATTTGAACTACAGCGCCGGGCCTCGTTTATTCGATACGAGCTTTCTCTTGAAGGCCAAAGATGGTCACGACGGCGGACTCTTTGACAGTCTCCTCGTTACCTCGACCGGCTGGGGCGCGGACCCGTACGGGCAAATGCGCATCAGCGTCGAGAACCCGAAGTGGTATCGATTCGATGGCTCTTACCGCCGGTTCAAGTATTTCCGGTTCTTGAACACGATTGCGAATCCAAACTGGGTTTTCAGTCCACCGGAGTTCAGCGTTCCACCCAATCCGGTTACAGGCGAGCACGGCTTCGATACCAAACAGCAGCTCGGTGATTTCGATCTCACGCTCCTGCCGAAGAACGAGCGGATCAGATTCAACGTAGGCTTCTCGCCCGAGCGTTACAACGGTCCCGCGTTCACGAATTATCACGTCGGCGGCAATGACTTCCTTTTGCCCACAGAGCTACGCTCGCGCGCGAATGACTTTCGCTTTGGAGCAGACGGCAAAGTCGGACCAATCGATTTTTCCTTCATGCAGGGCTTCCGCCGTTTTCGAGACGACACCTTCATCGATCTCGGACGCACTCTCGGAATTAACGTTAGTCCGACAACGGCCAGCCTGAATACTTTTCATCGCGACGAGCCGACGCGAGGAAAGGTTAACTACACGCGCTTGAGTCTGCACAGCTTCTTCGCCCAGCGACTCGATATATCGGCGCGGTTTATCTACAGTAAGGCAACTTCCAATTCCATCTTCAGCGAGGGTTCCACCGGCCTTAATTGGAACCCGCGAGTTTCCGGTTTTCCCCCAACTCCGCCAAACTCGTCGCCCAACACTCTGAACCTGGGCACTTACACCATCTCTCAGGACGTCGAGCGACCAAACACGATCGGCGATGTTGGCGTGACCTGGCTCGCAACCAGCAAGCTCAGAATCTCGAACACTTTCCGCGTCGAGGATTTTGAGATCAACGGTCTCGGCTCATTCAGTGATTTCTTCTCACTCACTCGGCCTATAACCGGCGGCACGAGGACCGACACCATCGGCTTCAATAATCTGCCCGCGAACATGGTCACGAATTACCGCAAATACCAGAACACGATCGAGGGCGACTACGCCTTCAACGCAAGAAACTCGATACACCTTGGTTATCGCTACGGTCATCGCCGCATCAGTGAATTCTTTAACGGTTTCAACTTCGGTTCCAACGGCTCAGTACCGCCGCCGTCTCCTTTCACCACTCAATCGGAGCAGGAGAACAATACGCACTCGATTTTAGGTGGATTCAAGGTGCGCCCGTCGAGTAACTGGACCATTTACTTCGACGGCGAGAGGGGTACTACCGACAACGTCTTCTCACGTATCGGCAATTACGACTATACCTACATTCGCGCGAAGAGCAGGTATTCGATCACCAACAAGATGTCGATCAACCTCTCTCTGATCACCAGAGACAATGCGAATCCTTCTGAGATTGCAGGTGTCTCACTCGAGGATTTCGGTGTCAGCATCAAGTCGAGAGTGTTCACTTCAGCTTTTGACTGGGTCGCCACTCCACGATTCTCGATCAATGCGGGTTACAACTACAACTGGGTCAACAGCAACGCGGTCGTGAATTACTTCTTCAACGGTGTCAATCATCCGGAAGGTCGCAGCCTGTATTTCATGCGCAACAACTTCTTCTACGTTGACACCGTTAGCCAGCTTACGAACCGCGCGACTCTGTTCATCAGTTACCGAATTAACAGAGACACGGGCCAAGGCAATCGCATCTCCGATCCGACGGGCAATCCAGGGTTTTTAGTCACTTCATATCCGATGAGTTTTCAGTCGCCTGACAGCCGGCTCGCGATCAGGCTACACCGCCGCCTGGATTGGAACGTCGGGTATCAATACTACAACTACAACGAGAGCGTGCTGGTTGGTCCAAGGCCGCAGAATTATCACGCGCACTTGCCATACACGTCATTGCGTTTTTACTTCGGGCGTCAGGAATGAACAAAAACTCACGAGATCGTTCTTCTCTGTGCAACCTCTGTGTTCTCTGTGTCTCTGTGGTGAGTTTTTGCCGTGAGTTAGTTAACCACAGAGACACAGAGAACACAGAGGTTGCACAGAGAAATCAAAAAGTAGCGAGAACGACACAGGTGTGGTTCCTATTCCTGGTTGCGGCTTGCGAGACATTGGCGCAAACACGTATCGATTATTCGCGGTTCTCACACGCCGACGCGAAGCACCGTCTCGAATGTCAGACCTGTCATAAATTTCCCTCGCCAAACTGGAAAGCCGTGCGCAAAGAGAGCGACGCTTTTCCGGATATCTCCGAGTTTCCCGAGCACCAGTCGTGCATCGCCTGTCACCGGAAGCAATTCTTTGCGCGTGAGAGGCCTGCGCCGCGCATCTGCGCGAATTGCCACGTCAAAGCGAGCCCGCGAGATACGTCGCGCTTTCCGTTTCCCAGTCTTGGCGCAGCGTTTTGGGCGTCTGCAAGGGGAAGAGAATTTGTCTCTGATTTCAAAGTCGCTTTTCCACACGACAAACACCAGGACAGCGGCGCTGATAATTGCGCTACCTGCCACGAGACTTATCAACCCCAGGGTGATTCAGATCAGGAATTCGTTACCAAGCAGCCAAAGGATCACGGCGATGCGTTTTGGCTGAAGAAGGGAACGTTCAAGTCGCTGCCTCTGACGCACACTCAGTGCTTTAGCTGTCACAACCAGGAAAGCGAGCTTGCTCCGTTGCCGCAGAGCTGTAGCAGTTGTCATCAACCCACCGGTAATTCGCATGTCGATTTCGATCAGAAGTTAGCGAAGGCGATTGGGTTTGACGATCCGATCGCGATGGCTGTATGGCGCAGGCGAACCTCCGCTGGTGCGTTTAGAC
>DASYFE010000143.1:0-19913 GCA_036498585.1 Pyrinomonadaceae bacterium
TTCCGCTCCATAATGTAAAGAATGCCGAGATAGAAGTTGGCGAAATACTCTTCCGGATTCGCAGCAAGCTCGATCTTGAACTCTTCCATCGCGTCGGGCATCCGCGCGGCGCCGTCCTTATATAAGTACGTCAGGCCGAGATAGTAGTGAACACGCGGAAACTTTGGATCGAGCGCGATCGCTTTTTTGAACTCATCGATCGACTCAGCCAGAAAACCCGTCTCGCGGTAAGCGCGCCCGATCAAAACACGTAACGCCGGACGATTACCCAAGCGGGAGGCCATTCGCTCGTACAGTTGTCGTGCCCGGGGCAAGTCCTTTTGTTTCAGGTAGCAGAGACCGAGCGTGTACTCGGCGTCGTAATCGCCCGGCGAGATCTTCAATGTGTGCTGAAGCTCGCGAGCGGCTTTGTCAAACTCGCCCATCATGAAATAGCTCTTGCCGAGCAGGTGAAGGGCGATTGGGTTTTGCGTGTCAGTGGCAAGCACACGCTGGAGCGGCTCGATGCCTTTCGCGAATTGCCCGAGATGAAACTGCGCGATCGAGAGGTCGATCAAGGCCGCATTCGAGTTGGGACGCATAGCGTTGCCGGATTCGAAGGCGGCGACAGACGCGTCGTATTTACCCTGAGCGGAGTAGATCTTGCCGAGTGTTTCGTAGGCCTGGCCGAGTATGACTTTGAACTCCGCCTCGGCAGCGTCAAGATTACCCGCCTTATGCGCGGCGTTGGCGGCTTCATAGTGTTTACGAAAGAGATCGCTTTGGAAGGCGTAGATCGAAGAGCAGCCACACAGAGGCACAAAAAGGACAAAACATAAAATCTTCGTAAAAGCCCTGAACACTTGTGTGACTTATATGCCTTGCGGCGGCTTTGCCCGAAAAGTCTGATTTCTCTGTGCAGCCTCTGCGTTCTCTGTGTCTCTGTGGTTATTTTTCCTAAGCAATCTCAACCACAGAGGCACAGAGAACGCAGAGGTTGCACAGAGAAGAGCATGTGTAACGACCTTCCGGGCAAAGCCCCTTGCGGCCAAAGACAGACGAAGGCTGAGTGAAAAATCACTCAGCGCTTCGTCATGGTTTCGAACTGTGGGGAGTATATCAGAAGGTAAATTTGAGACCGAGTTGAATCTCGCGCGATGCCTGAGTTGAATTCAGGGTACCAAACGTGGTGTTTCGGAGATCAAGATCATAGCCGACGAAGTTGGCATGGTTGAAGACGTTGAAGAATTCCGCACGGAACTGGAACCCATAACGCTCCTTGAACCGCCAATTCTTGGCCATCGAGAAATCGATATTCGTGATCGGCACTCCTCGCACTGCGCCTTTGCCCAACGTTCCGAGCTGGCCGGGCGCTGGTGTAGCGAAGGCCGCCGGATTCAGGTGCTTGGTTGGATCACCCTCGAGATAGAGCGGGGCGCCGGTATAATTCGGACGCTGTCCAACCGCGCTCGCCGTACCAAGGGTATTAGCGCCAGTCGTGATGTCGACCGGTGTCGCACCGAAGTACGAGCCGATTGCATTCAACTGCCAATCACCAAGCGCAAACTCCGCCGCTTTACCCCACTGTTTGAACGACGGCAGAACGTAGACGACGTTGCTTACGAAAGTATGCCGTCGATCGAGGTCAGCGTCGCCTTTATCGCTGGTGAAGTTGAAAGGATCGCTCGTCGTGTTAGTGAACGCCGTCAGTGCGACGTCCGAGATCGCGTGGCCCCAAGTGTATGCAACCTGGAACGCAAGCTTATCGGAGAAGCGACGGTTCAACCACAACTGCATCGCGTGGTAGCTGGAGTTGCCATTCGATTCGTCGGTGGTGATATTACCGACGCCGCGCAAGAGGCGATTATCGGCAATCAAAGCACCCTGGTCCTGAACCTTATTTGTTATGGGACTCGCTACATTCAGTCCGGCGCGTGCGATTTGAAGTCTCGCCGTGGCGGTACTACCGTCGCAGGCGCTACCTCGGCACGGCAAGTCGGGAGCGATGTCGTTACGGTTTACATTGCGCCGCCAGATGTGCAGGCCGTGATTGCCGATGTAAGAAGCTTCCAGCGTCGTATCTTTCATAAGCTGGTGTGAAATCGTCAGGTTCCACTGGTAGCTCTCAGGCGGCCTGAAGTTTGGATCGACAGCAGCGAACCCGGCATTTGGATTCACGCCGGCAACATTGGTGGCCAGGCCCGGATTGATCGTGTCGAGACTGCGGCACGTCGGGCAGTTAGCTAAAGTCGTACCGAGGCCGTTCCAACCCGAACCCGCGCTGACCGTCGTGGTGAATGGTGGATTCCCCGACATGCGGAGAAGATCTTCGATGACGTTCGAGCGGCTCGTGTATCGTCCGAAGCCTGCGCGAACCGCCGTCTTTCCGGTTCCCCAAACGTCCCAGGCAAGACCGACACGAGGCTGCCAACCATTCTTCCAGGTGTTGATGGTCGAACGGGACAATCCCATCTGGACTGCTTCATCGGCAGTTACGAGACCGGTGTTGAAGTCGGTTCCGTTGTAAAGAGCCGGGAAGAAGTTGGAGATGCGATTATCTTTTTCCCAAGCCGGCGTGAATACCGAGTAACGAAGACCGGCGGTCAACGTCACGCGCGGATGAAGCTTCCACGTGTCGTTTGCGTACAGCTCGAAGTCGCGCCAGCGGCCTTCCGCGATTTCGGTAGTGGCGATTTCGGTGTAGTTGAGCAGCACCGCATCTTTGAGCAGCAGGTCGGCAATGCAATTCAGTGTCTGCTCGCCGCATCCCTGAATCGTTGACTGCTGATTACCACCACCTGCGCCACTGCCGGGCTCGTCTTTGAAGTTGTGACTGAAGAGGCCGCCGAACTTCCACTCGTGCGCTCCTTTGACGAGGGAGAAGTCATCTTTCCAGATGTAGAGATCTTCACGATTGGCCCACGGCGCCTGGTGCCAGATGTTGGAGTAGCCGCCTGCACCCCAGAAAAGCGAGGGAACAGTGCCGCCAATTAGGCCGTCGCCACCGTGCGGGAAAACGGTCGGAATCTTGGAAGCGATTTCATCCTGCAACGCCTGCGACTCAGGCGAAGTGGTGATGATGATGTCGTTGCCGGCGATCGAAAACTGGAATTCGTTGACGGCTTTCGACGTAATCGTGTTCGTCAACTTAACGGCAAAGCTGTGGCTCGGCTGACTCCAATCGGACGCGAGCGTCGGATATGAAGAGTCGCCCCAGAAGTTGCCGGTTGCTCCAAGGTGCGTCCACGTCTCATTGATATAACGCACCATCAAATTCGTCTTGTCGTTGATCGTGATGTCGCCACGAATTAGATCCTGGCGCGTATCGATCGGCTGGAGCTGTGACGTTGCCCAGTCACTCACACCGGGACCAGTCGGATTCGGGAAAAGCTTCACGTACGCCAACCCTGCCGGGCTGAGACGATTCGTAGGAATGCGATTATTCGGGAACGGATCGCAAACGAGCTTGGTGCGAGTGGGGTCTCCGGGAGCAGGATCCGGCTCCTGACGGCACGTCGCAGGATCGCGCGGCAAAGGACCCGACAACGCTCCGCTGAAATCGCCGGTCTTCTCGGCCGCGGTCGGCACGTGCGCTGAAAGCACCGCGCCACGACGCTCACGCCGCCATTCCTCTGACCAGAAGAAGAACACTCGGTTCTTCACGATTGGACCACTGAAGTTGCCACCGTAGTTATTGTAGTTCAACTTCGGCTTCGGCTGGCCCGCGCGGTTCAGGAAGAAGTTGTTGGCGTTCAGCGAATCGTTTCTGAAAAACTCGAACGCGCTGCCGTGGAAATCATTGCTGCCGCCCTTCGTGATCAGGTTGACCACTGCGCCCTGCGCCTGGCCAAACTCCGCACTGAAGCTGTTGCGCTCAACCCGAAACTCTTGAATCGAATCGACTGACGGGAACACGAGCAACGTGCGGTTCGATCCGACGTCCATGTTGTTGACGCCGTCAACCGTCCACAGGTTCGAGTTGGACTGGTTGCCGTTGACCGACATGTCGACGCCCGCATTGAGGCCGGTTCCTCGCGTCGCAAAGGCGCCCCCCGCGCCTGCCTGCGTGACTGGAGAAACACCGGGCACCATCAACGCGAGTTGCGCGTAGTTGCGACCGTTGAGAGGCAGCTCTGTGACCTGCTTCTCCGAGATCAAACTGCTGACCTCGCCGCTGCGTAACTCGACCGGCGCCGCCTCACTGGTGACCGTAACCGTTTCCGTTACCTGGCCGACCTGGAGATCGAGGTTCACCGTCTTGTTTTCATTGACGTGAAGCTCTACACCCGTCGAGACGGTTTTCTTGAATCCCGACGGCGCAGTGCTGACGGAATAGATACCGGCAGGTAAGCTGGTGGCGTTGTAGAAGCCGTCTTCAGTTGCCTTGACTGTGCGTGCTGTGCCCGTCTTCTCATCGGTGATCGTGACGTCCGCATGAGGCACAGCAGCGCCTTGCGGGTCTCTCACCGTGCCGGTGATGTTACCGGTTGTGCTCGACTGTGCGTGCACGCCGACAAGCAGACCAATACTCAGCAGGAGAATTGACGCCTGCACCCATGACCTGAACGACATACAACACCTCCTCAGTATTTCCTAAGTGAAATCCAAGAATTCATATAGCGCCCGCCGGACCCCTAGAGAGTAAATCCTAAGCTAAATTGTCTGAGTGTTACTTTGTTGCAGAGGCTAGCAAAAGTTTTTAATACTAATCCGTATCCTTGTCAAGAAATTTTTGACTTCCCTATCAGTAAAATTTAAACCGGGGTGACTTTGTTCGCAGAGCCAACAATGAAAGCCGATTCTAGGTGACGGAAACGGATGCAAATTTACTGGCCAGGACAAGACTGAGAGCGCCCATCAGAGTGGGCTCTGGTCCGAGCGTCGAAGCGATGATGCGCGTCGTCGGTAAGCCGCGGCATATCGTGGCCTCAACGCTGTGCTTGATGTCAGACGAGATCACCGGCCACGCGCGAACGATGGGGCCGCCAACGATCACGGCTTCGGGCGCGAGACCGCGAATCAAGTTGGCGATGCCGATGCCGAGATAGGTAGCCGTCTCTTTCAAGGCCGCACGCGCAGGGCCTTCACTACTCAACGCCAGATCGATCAGCGCGCCGAAGTCTGTACTCGCAGCGCCGTTTCGCCCGCCTGATAAATTTTTATAACGCGCGAGCGCCGAGCGTTCGGAAGCAAAAGCCTCCCAACACTCACGACTACCCGAGGCGCAAGCGACCGGAGCATCACGTCCGATCGTCATGTGTCCAAACTCACCAGCCGCGCCGTTTTCACCGCGATAAACCTGGCCGTCGAAAACGATTCCCGTGCCGACGCCGCCTTCAACGAGCACGAGAATGAAGTCGCGGACCGCGCGAATCTCGGGTCGTCCAAACCACAGCTCAGCTTGCGCCGCAGCGTTCGCGTCGTTGTCCATCGTTACAGGCAATCCAGTGGCGTCGCTGATTTGAGTTGCGAGTGGTAAGTCGCGCCACTGAAACGTGGGAATGAACAATTCCTTGCCTTCGGGATCGACGAGTCCCGGAAGACTGACGCCGATGCCTTCGATCGTGCCGTTGTTTCGCCTGATAAACTTTTTCGCGCGCTCGATGATCTCTTGAGTTGTGACATCGGCATCGGGATTGGTTTCAAACTGTTCCTGGTCCAACACGCGACCGGCGAGATCGCTTGTAGCGACGATCGTGCGCGTCGTGCCGAGATCGACGCCGATCGCAACAGCGTCAGCCGTGCGCAGCGACAAAAGGATCGGCGGGCGACCACCGGTCGATTCACCGCTCACTTCCTCGATCAGACCCTCGACGCGTAATTCCTCGACGATTAGTGAAACTGTGGAACGTTGGAGCGCAGTTTCGTGAGCAATTTCAGCGCGTGATATCGGCCCTCGCTCGCGAACGTAGTTGAGGACGATCTGACGATTGATATCGCGGATCGTGTTGGAACGCGCTACGTTTGCTTTCTTTAAGTCTATTCGTCGCATACCGCAAAACCGCCGGCGCCGTGCGCCCAAGGGAAGGAAGTTAGAAGGAGCGGGGCCAGAATGCAAATGGGTAATCGATAAGAATAATTAGTACATAGCAAAGAATCCGTCAACTGCTTTTGTAGTTTTGCCGCAAAGACGCGCAAAAACGAGCTTGCGAGTTCAGCTTTCTTCTCTGTGCGATCTCTGTGTCCTCTGTGTCTCTGTGGTGGTATGGCATAAATCAACCACAGAGACACAGAGGACACAGAGATCGCACAGAGAAGAAGTTTTCTAGCCTTCACAGTTGAGCGGCGTTATACTGAGCACCACTCAAAAAATCGGGAGGCTTGCTATGAATCGGTTAATGTTCGCGCCTATCCTCCTCCTAATTTGCGCAGCCCCCGTTTTCTCTCAAGGTTCTCCTCCTGGCAGTCCGCCGCCAATCGATAAGCGAAACAACGCCGATCGCATGCGACAGCAGGACATGAGTCGTCGTGAATATGATCTCAGGAATTTCGGAACCCAGCCGAGCGGCCCGAAAGATGACCGGCAACTCAAAGCGCTGATGGCGCAGACTGAAGAAGACTTCACGCGCATCCTGACTCTTCACAACGAAATCGCCCGCGCGCTTGCTTCCAAAAAAGATTTTGATTACCACTTCGTTTCCGAAGCCACCGCCGAAATCAAGAAACGCGCGACCCGAATTCAGTCAACGCTCGTGCTGCATCCCGCGCCTGACGATGCGCCCATCAAGGAGCATTCAGACGCGGAGATGAAGGATTCACTGATAAAACTCTGCAAAGAGATCCGGAGCTTTGTCACCAATCCGATCATCGAGAAGCCCAACACAGTCGACGCTGTCGATTTGCCGCGCGCGCGCCATGACCTCGAGAGTCTGATTCAACTCAGCGGTATCATTAAGAAAGACGCCGACAAACTGCTCAAGAAGGAGTAGACGCGCTCGGCGATGGTGATGGCGCGGGAGGTGTGTGGACGAAGATGATCGGTTCCTGCGCGGTAATTCCCTTTCCTTCCTGAACAACGATTGACTGGTTGGGTTTGAGGTTGCTGATCGTATCTCTCTGTCCACCGGGCCAGGTGATCTCGAGAGTCAGAGTCGTACCGTCCTCAGACTTGCCGAGACCAAACGTCAATGGCAGCTCAGACTGCGAACAATAGCTCGAGCCCGTGCGGACCATTCCAAACACGTGATTGCCTTTCGACGTCTTCACGACAACTTTCGCGCCGATGCCATCGTGATTAGCGCGCGCGCCGACAGTTTTCACGCGCAACAGATCGTTCTGATTTGCGTTGTCGTTACGAAGCAAACGCGCCGGACCGTTGTTGGTCGTTACTAATAGATCGAGATCGCCGTCGTTATCGTAATCGCCGTAGGCGGCGCCGCGACCGACGATCGCGCGGTTCATCGCGCGACCGAGTTTCGCTGTCACTTCTTCAAACTTCTTCTTGCCGCGATTGCGGAAGAGATGCGGCGGCTGCGCGTACTTCACCGTCGGTTGGACGACGCTGATGTCGTCAGACACGTGACCATTCGCAGCGAATATGTCGAGCAAGCCGTCGAGGTCGTAATCGAAGAAGAAGCAGGCGAAGGTCAATGACTGCGCGGACATTTTGCCGATTCCGGACGCGGGCGCTTCGTCAGTGAACAGTCCCGAGCCGTCGTTGTGATACAACGCGATACTCTCGTTCGTGAAGTTTCCGATCACGAGGCTCTGCTTGCCCGAGCCGTCGTAGTCGGCGGCGTCGACGCCCATGCCGGCGCGCGCTGTGCCTGCTTCGCTGAACGCCACGCCTGCGAGAACGGCGTTGTCAGTGAACGTGCCGTTGTGATTGTTTCGATAGAGTTTGTTTGGCTCGGTGTCGTTCGCGACGAAGAGATCCAGCCAGCCGTCGTCGTCGTAATCGAGCAGAGCGACGCCGAGTGTTTTACCAGCGGGATCATTCATGCCGGCTTTTTCGGTGACGTTTTCAAAGGTGCCGTTGCCGCGATTGTGAAACAACGACGCGCTCTGGCCTTTGTAAGTCTGCGGCGTGCAGTACGACTTGTTCTTGTTATCGAGCGTGCAATATTGATCTGTTTGTACTGACCAGTCGACGTAGTTGCCGACGAAGAGATCGAGCTTGCCGTCGTTGTCGTAGTCGAACCACGCGGCGCTGGTTGAAAAGCCGGGATCGCCGGCGCCCGCGCGCGCGCTCACATCCGCGAACTTCCCGCCACCGAGATTTCGAAAGAGACGATTTGGACCGACGCAGGTGATGTAGACGTCGACGTTGCCGTCGTTGTCGTAATCCGCGACGGCGACGCCGATGCCGTACATCTCGATGCCGAGACCGGCTTGTTGTGTGACGTCGGTGAACGTGCCGTCTTTGTTGTTGTGATAGAGCGCGGGGAAAGATTTGCGTTTCTTGTTGTCGGGCCAGTCCATCGAGTTGACGAGGAGGATGTCTTGCCAGCCGTCGTTATCGTAGTCGAGGAAAGCGGCGCCGGCGCCGATCGTCTCCGGGAGATATTTTTTGCCAAAGGCTCCGCTGTTGTGTTTGAAGCGGATGCCTGCTTCGGTGGTGACGTCAGTGAACTCGATCGCGCCTGAAGGTCGCGGTGGTGTGGGGCTCGGTGACGGTGATGCGACCGCTGCCGCCGTCTCAGTTGCCGGCGCCGCTGGCGCAACCGAAGCGGGTTGTTTGCACGCAGGTAACAAAATAACCGCTAAAAAGATGAGTGATAGGTATCCGGTAGTTCTCAAACAGCCAGTGCAACCTTTCGGCGGGATTCCAAAAAGATCTCGATCAGCATCGCTGTTGGTCCAACGAGGAACAATGCATAGAGCGGCGCGTTTACCACTTGGTTCAGCCGCAACAACATCTCCACGAACGCCACGAAGAAAACAACGATGCATTGCCACTTTTTCGACTTCACCGTCGTCTTTGGATCCGTGATCATGAAGAAAACAAATAGCTGATACATCGGACCCGTGATCGGCGCGATCTCCGCTTGCACCGGATCTCCCGTGATCAAGCTACGCAGAAACGCAAACAGAAAGAACGACGCAACGTAAGTAGCGCTGATGTGAAAGCGTTTCGCGCGCCAGATGATGATCGATCCGAGTACCCAGATCACGATTAGCGGCCATTTGAAGTTGCCCCACTGCACACTCAGACTCGCGACAGTCTCCGGCGCGAGAAACAGCAACACGCAGATACCGAAGTTAGACGGGTTCCAGAGATGCCGGCCTTTCACGCGCAGCACGTACTTCGACATGATCGACAGCACACTCGCGAGGGCGAATGGCCAGAATGCAGGCGAGCGCAAAAGTATGCCGACACTGATACCGCTGATATACGCGCTCGAAAGGTTGAGCCACTTGCCGTAAAAAATCCGGCCCAGCACGAGCTCGGTAACAATCGCCGCAGTAATCGAGAGCGCAGTTCGTTCGTAGCTTTCGAGGATGCCGTAGAAAAGATGACCAACGAGCAGGATGAACGTAATGAAGAGCGGCGCGATGTAGCGATTGTCGAAGCGAAGCTTGCTCCTGATGGGAACATCGAGAGCGGCTGGTTGTATTGTTGAATCGCTCATTCGATTGTTATCGAACGGGTGGCCACGGAGGGCCACCCCTACAGTTGTAGTCAAATCACGCCCGATGAGCAGCAACTGTAGGGGTGGCCCTCCGTGGCCACCCGTCGTTGCCCTCACACTGATTCTTTAACTTTATATACCTGACCTACTGCTGGCTTTTCAATCTTCTCGATCTTTCCTGACGGCCAGTGGATCTCGGCGTGATCGAGCTGCGGGTTTTTGCCGAGACCGAAATGTAAACGCCGCTGGTTCTGCGAACAAAATCCACTACCACCCGAAACGTGCTGCACTTGCTGGCGGCCGTCCCAAAACAACTTCACTTCCGCTCCAATCGCGCTGCGGTTACTCGATGCGCCTTCGAGCTCGAAATCAACCCATTTATTTTCCTGCTCCACGTTGTTCTTATAAATCAACAACGGCCCGCGTTGATTCGCAACCACGACATCCAACACGCCACGATTCCAAAGATCGACAAGCGCCACCGCTCGCCCATCAAAAACATCGCTTGCGCCAACCGCCTGCGCCACGTCCACAAACTTCCCCGCCCCATCGTTGAGCCAAACTTTCTTTTGCTGATAACCAGACAAGCTGCGACCATCCATCGCAGGCCAGTGCGCCGCATCGGAAATAATCGTCGAGTTGCCGCCCGCGATCTTCGAGAAGTCGTACCAATAATTCAGATTGCGATCCGCCGAGACGTAGCCGTTCACGAGATACAGATCGAGCGTGCCGTCGTTGTTGAGATCGCCAAACTGCGCGCCAAAGCTCCAGCCACCGATCTCGACGTCCATCGCGCGCGCGAGATTGTCATACTTGATCGCGTCGCCTCCGGTCCCTTCCTGCGGCACCCAGAGATTGTTTCCCTGAATCAGCACGCCTTCTTCGGAGATGTTCGAGACGTAGATCGAATAGTGGCCCTGGTTGAGAATGTCTCCGACAGACGCGCTCATGCCGCTCTTCGGCGAGAACCCGACGCCCGTGTCTTTGCCAGTTTCAATAAACTGCTTGCCGTCGTTGAAATAGAGCTCGGAAATTCCGTAGTCGTTAGCGATGAATAGATCCTGATTGCCTGTGCCGCGCAGGTCGGCGACAGTCGCGGCGAGCGCCCAGCGACGCGTGTCGATACCGGCTTTTTGACTGATCTCTTCAAACGCTCCATCGCCGAGATTGCGGAAGAGATACTTGCGCCCGCCGTTCTTCGCATACTCGAAACTCTCCGGCATCATCCTCGTGTTCTTCAGATGCCAGAGATCGACGTCTTCCGGATAATAGCCTCCCAGGAAGAGATCCAGCTTTCCGTCGCGATCGTAATCAAACCAGACTGCCGTGTTTGCATTTACCCACGCAGGCAAACCCGCTTTCTCAGAAGCGCGTGAAAACTTCTGTCCTGCGTCGTTGTGAAAGAGCTCAGGCCGTCCCCATTTATAAAGGAAGAGATCTTCGAAGCCGTCGTTGTCGTAATCGCCCCAAACGGATCCCATCGATACGCCCGTGCCGGGTTGATTGACGTCAGCGATACCGAGATCAGCAGCGACATCCGTAAACGATCCGTCGTGATTGTTTTTGAAGAGCGCGTTCTTAGTTCCCTCGCCGCTGTTCGTCACATAAAGATCCGACCAACCATCGCGATTGAAATCGACTACAGATACCGCCGCGCCCATCGATGCGACTTGCGGCATGATGTGATCAAGCTTGTGATCGAGCACCGGCGCCTCGTGTTTGAAGTTGACGCCAGACGCTTTCGAAACCTCCTGCAACTGAAACCCATAACGGCTCAAAGCCGCGGTTCCAGTGAACGCGTTATTCACCTGAACGCGGCGCGCGGCCAGCCGCTTCATTACCAAAGGCACTGCGATTAGACAGATAAAGACGATGACGAGAAGAACTCTCGCCACTTTGCGACCAGTCATTTCCTACTTCTGGGCCTCAATGAATTCTGAAAAACGTCCGGCGTCACGTAGCGCGTGTGATAGTTTTGCCAGTCCTCCGGATGTTGACGATAAACCACTTCATCCTCGAGCCGTGTTGGCGGAGTTATGTACTGGTTCTTTGCGTGATATGGCAATGGCAAGACGGTTTTCGAGAACGTTGAATTGTAGTCTCCGTCTTTAATCCAGCCATCGCCCACGATTACGTAATCACGCACCCAACCTGCGGGTGGCGCCGGCTGCTCCGCAAACCTGAAGGACATCTCATCGCCGGCATTCATGATCACGTAGCGATCGTCGGGGTGCAGCAAAAGCTCACGCACATCACCAAACCGCGTATAGTAGCCGATCAAATCGCGCCAGATCTGTTTGGAGCTCGCGAGCCGATTATAGTCGGGAGTTTCGGGAGACGAATCATCCCTTTGGTTGATAACAGAGTATCCGCGATGATGGAGATCCGCCACGTCCGGGTCCAACCGCGTAGTTTTTAACTGCGCCGAGGGAAGTCCGACCGCCCACTCGAACGAATCCCAGTAAATCTCCAGATTCGTCCGCAAACGCAGGCGACGCGGAATTCCCGGCTTGAACACGCCGGCCAGATCAAACAGGCAAATTTTCTTGCGGCCGGCGGGAAATCCGAGGTTCGGCCGCACGACCTGCCAGCCACCACGACCATCGGGAATCTCCAGACTCAGCGGCTTCGCCTGTTCCTGCTGTCCCTGGCTGATGGCCACATTAATAGAAGAGTCAGTCGGATGCATCCAGCCATTCGCGATTAGCCACAGCGGTCCACTCGCAGGCGCGTCATCGCCGAGATCGAGCTCGACGTAATGATCACGCGCCACGCCCTGGTATCGCCCGCGCTCAAACGTGCCGAGATAGTTTCCGTCCAGCTTACTGACGACACTCGTGACGTCTTGTCCTTTGTCATCAATAGCGCGCGCGATTGGATGAGGCGTCGAGACAGTCGTGACCTCCAGCTTTGCAGGTGGAATCACGAAGCGTTCGTCAACGAAGATGTCGGTTCCTTCCGGATGATCGACAACCATGAGGGCGAGCTGATCGTAGTAGTAGGTTTCCCAAAGCTCGGCGGTAATGCGCAGATCGTAAAAACCGTCGTGCGGCACGAGCTGATCGCGACCGATCTTGTACCACTCTTCAGTCGCTTCGACGCTTGCGGTTCCGAGTGTGTTGATACGCAAACCGATCGCTGAGCTCCACGGCACAGCATCCTTGACGAATTCCATTTGCTTGCCGTTCCACGCAAACAGAAACGGACACGAGCCTTTGAGACGCTGCTCGATCGTGATCTCCTGGTCGGGTTTGACGTCAAAGTCAGCACGGACAGAGCCGTTGGGCCAGACGACGCGAATCACGTCTGTGCTCGTCTGTTCGCCGAGTCCGAAGTGCAACAGTGGACCAGTGATCGGTTGCTTTTGGACCACTAAGCCGGATCGGATCTCCATCTCACCACCGACGCCGAACGGATTAATACGCTGATCGCCGACGGCGTTAGTGGCGCGCGGGCGAACGATCTGCCAGTGATAGTTTTTCGAGCTCTGATTCAGGGCTTGCTGCGGCTGCCCTTCTTTCGAAAGAGCTAAGAGATCGAGCCGGCCGTCGTTGTTGAGATCGGCGACGTCAAACACACGCTCAGGAAACGATGTGTTGTTCAGTTCGGTAAACTTGCCGTTGCCGTCGTTGAGCCAGATCCGCGGCCCAGGCAGCAATAAAAGATCGAGACCGCCGTTATTGTCGAGATCCGCGACGCACAGAATATCCGCGCCGGGATTCGCGTTAGTGTTGATGAGCTCTGAACTTTCCCAACCGGCGCCATGATCTTTATCAGACAGACGCATGAGGCTCCCGTCGTTTTGCACGACTACCAGATCGAGAACGCCGTCGTTGTTAACGTCCAGGACATTCAGCGCGTGCGACGACGCATTGATCGGTTGCGGACGCTTCGTGAATTGTCCCTGCCGCTCGTTGCTGAAAACAAAAACGCCGCTCGAGCTATCGATCAACGCCGCATCGGGATCGCCATCGCCGTCGAGATCGGCCCACGCGAAATCGACGAGTCCGAAGACGTCGTTGAAAGGATGAATCTCGAGGAAAGTGCCGTCGCCGTTGTTTCGCAGCACAGTGGGAAGTCCTTTTTCAGAACCGAGAATCAGATCGAGATCTCCGTCAGCTTCGATGTCTGCGGCCCATGCTGCTGTATATTTGCGGTTGAGAGTAGTCGCAGGCAATTTAGTTTCGGCGGTGACGTCAGTGAACGCCGATCGGGATTCCTGCCGGAACAAACGCACGCCGCCGTCGCCCGCAAGCACCAGGTCAGTTTTGAAATCGTAACTGAAATCCACCGGTAGGATGCCGTGCGTCGTTGGAGTCGTGTTTGACGCGCCCCCGGGAAACGGAAGCGTCGCACCACTAGCCAATTTAACTTCGCGTGCCGTGGCCGTCACGATTACAGGCGCGCCTGAACCACTCAGCGAAATCGCTCCGATCCAATCCGTTTTATCCGTGGGTGTATTTAAAGGGTCGGGTTTGAACGTGAGAGATGAATCGGGCGCGGCTGCTGTGAAGACTGGCGCCTCCATTTTCAGAAAGTGTGTGAAAGGAGTCGCCTCTTCGCCCGGCGGTGGTTTGATCACCGCGAGGTCGCGACGATATTCCGGTAGACGCACCAGCACGTTGCGCAAGAAACTCGTGCGCGTTGCGGTTCCGGGTAAGTCGTTGTTTTTTGTAGCCGCATCGAGGGCGTTGACTTGTGTCCGCACTTCATCGGGCCACGCGGAGGAACGAGCCACGATCTTCGCTACCGGCGATTTAACTGCTTCCGCGTCGCCGCGCTTTGCGGCGATGCGGGTCGACTCGACGAGGGCCGCGAGGTTGTCGGGTTGGACGGCAAGGATCTTTTGAATCAGCGATTGAAACTCCTGCGTGCTTTTCTCGTCGCCTTGTCGCTCAACTTCCTCCGCGAGTTTGTAAGTGGCAATGAGGTTCTTCTGGTCCAACTCGACCGACCTGCGCAGATCGCTTATGGCTTCCGCGGTGTTGCCGCGACTGCTTTCGAGCAATCCGAGCAGGTAAAAGATGTCGCTGTTGTCGGGCGCGAGATCGCGTGCTTTGTTGAGTCGCTCGGCGGCGGTGTCGTAGTTTCGTTGTCGTAGAGCGAGTAGTCCCCAGTTGGCCCAGCCTGCAGGTTCGCCTGGAGCGAGTTGCGTAAACTGCTGGAGCTTTGCGTCTGCCTGGACGTCGTGACCGACCTGCAACGCCGCGAGTCCGATGTAGAACGTGCGGACGAGTTCGTTGTATTGCGGAGACGATCGTGTTGGGAGATTGTTGGTTGGACGGCAGGCGCCGAGTAAGGCAAGCAGCAGCAAGCCAACTGCAAAGGGGGTAATTTTCTGCATCATACGAGACTTTTCACGCGAAGACTTGAATGCTTCTCTGTGCAACCTCTGTGTTCTCTGTGTCTCTGTGGTTAAGAATTCGTCCGGGAAACCACAGAGACACAGAGAACACAGAGGTTGCACAGAGAAATCTAAAACCGGGCACTCCGTCTCTCTTTGCGCCTTTGCGTGAAACTCAGCACAATGTAACACAATGTGTAAACCCCTTCTTCTTGCCCTGGCACTGATAACCTGTTTTCTGACGACCGCTCATGTTCAAAACAACGCTCGCGAAGATGCGTATCGCGCGAATAATCTGGGCGTCGCGCTGCTCGAGCAGTTCAAACACAAAGAAGCGGCGGACGCGTTCCGTCGCGCGCTGCAACTCGATCCCGGGCTCGTGCTCGCGCGGATCAATCTCGGTATCGCGCTCTTTAATATTCCCGATCTGCCGGCCGCGCGAAAAGAGTTGCAGACAGCGATTGCAGTCGCGCCTTCGGCGCCGCAGCCGCATTACCTGCTCGGGCTTGCTGCAAAGACTCAGAACAAACCCGAAGAAGCGATCGCGTCGTTTCAAAAAGTGTTAGGCGTCGATCCGAATGATGTGGGCGCGAATGTAAACATCGGCCAACTCTACTCGCAGCAACGAAAGTATCCGGAAGCGATCGCGGCGCTGCGTCTGGCTGTTGCGGCGGAGCCTTACAACGCCACCGCGCTCTACAATCTGGGCACGACGTTGATACGTGGCGGTCAGCGAGAAGAAGGTCAGAAGGTTATCGCGCAATTTCAGGAGCTGCGACAGCGCGGCACAGGCACGACGCTCGGATCAAACTATCTCGAACAAGGCCGCTATGCTGAAGCCGTGGCGTCAACCGGCGCTGAGCCTGGGCTCGTTGATAAGCAAACGCCGGGAGTCGTGTTCGCCGATGCGAATGTGCTGTCCGCTACGGAAGAAGCGGCAAGTGCGGCGACGCTCTTTGATTACGATCTCGATGGCGATCTCGATCTCGTTGAAGTCACGGGCACACGTCAGCGGCTGTTGCGCAACGATGGCGGCAAGTTTACCGATGTGACTGCACAGTCAGGCGCACTTTCAAAAGCATCGACCGCTGCGGGCGCGGCTATCATCGCCGGCGATTTTGACAACGACACGCGCCCCGACGTGTTCATTCTTCGCCCCAGCGCGAGCACGCTCTATCACAACGACGGCAACGGCAGTTTTTCAGACGTAACCGCGAACGCCAAAATCCCATCGGCTCTTACCGGTGGGACCACAGCGGCATTCGTGGATTTCGATCACGACGGCGATCTCGATCTGCTGCTCGGCGGCGATGGCTTGCTGTTGCTGCGAAACAACGGCGACGGCACGTTTGCCGATCAAACCGCGGCCGCAAAACTGACAGACAAAGTCCACGCACACGCGATCGTTCCTACCGACTTCGACAACAGGCGCGACATCGATCTGCTCGTCGCCTCGACTGAGAAAGTCTCGCTCTGGCGCAACATGCGCGATGGAACTTTCAAAGACGTCGCCGCGGACGTGGGCCTGACAGTGAAAGGCGCTACGAACGTCGCTGCCGGTGACGTAAACAAAGACGGCTTTACTGATTTCTACTTCGCTTCACCGACCGACACCGTCGGTTATCTCGCGCTCAGTGACGGCAAGGAAAGATTTCAACTCACGCGCACAGAAGGCGGCGCGGTGGCTTCGCAGTTCATCGATTATGACAACGATGGACTGCTCGATCTCGTCTCCCTCATGCAGGATCACGTGCGCGTGTTGCGAAACACCGGCGACGGTTGGACCGATGTGAGTAGCAAGGCCACGTCAAATATAAAGGTGACGACGGGGCGTGTGCTCGTTTCCGGCGATATCGATGGCGACGGCGATACGGACATAATCTTCGGGGGATTGAAAATCGCGCGCAACGACGGCGGCAACACGAATCGTTCACTGCGCGTCGCGCTAACCGGCCGCGTCAGTAATCGCAGTGCGGTCGGCACGAAGATCGAGGTGCGCGCCGGAAGTCTCGCGCAGAAACTCGAAACCTATTCTTCGTCTCCTGCTCCTGCGCCGGCTGACGTTGTTTTCGGACTCGGCAAGCGGACCGTAGTCGATGCGGTGCGGGTGCTGTGGCCTGCGGGGATTGTTCAGGCCGAAACGGAGCTCGCGAATAACAAATCGATTTCGCTAACTGAATTGGATCGCAAACCGTCTTCGTGTCCTTATCTATATGTATGGAATGGCGAGCGGTTTGAGTTCGTCACGGATTTCATGGGCGGTGGTGAGATGGGCCACCTCGACGCGCCCGGCATCTTCAACATGCCGGATCCGGACGAGTACGTTCGTATTCCTCAGCTACGCGAGCGTGAAGGACGTTACGAGCTGCGCGTGACAAACGAGCTCGAGGAGGCGTTGTTTGTCGATAAAGTTCAGTTGATCTCAGTCGCGCATCCCGTTGGCGTCGAGGTTTTTCCAAATGAAGGACTGACCGAGCCGCCACAGCCTTTCAAGCTCTACTCGACACGCGACGCGCGTCCGCCCGTCGCCGCGGTTGATGAGCACGGACACGATGTTTTGTCGCGAATTGCGACCTTGGATCGCCAATATCCGGATGATTTCAAGCTGCAGAAGATCAGGGGCTACGCAGACGAGCACGAGCTGACGTTGAAGCTCGATGCGGCGCCGTCAGCGCGCGTGAAGTTGTTGTTCACTGGTTGGACTGATTATGCGTGGTCCAGCGATAACCTCGCGGCGTCGCAGAGTGGAAAGAGTCTGCAACTGCCTGCGCTGCAGGTGAAAGATAAACACGGACGCTGGCGCACCGTGATTGAGAACGTCGGCATTCCGGTTGGACGCCCGCAAACAGTCGTCGTCGATCTCACGAGGAAGTTTTTGAGCGCGAGTCGCGATGTGCGCATCGTGACGAACATGCGCATCTACTGGGATCAAATTCTGGTCGACACGTCGGGCGGAAATTTCCCGTTGCAAGTCACACGGCTCAATCCCTCCGTCGCAGATCTTCGCTGGCGTGGCTTCTCGCTCGAACACTCGCCGGACGGACGACAGCCGCTGACTTACGACTACAAACAAGTATCGTTTACGTCGCCGTGGAAGGTGATGACCGGACGATACACACGCGAGGGCGACGTGCGGGAATTGCTGGTCGCGTCGGATGACATGTTTGTAATCTCAAGGCCGGGTGATGAGCTCATGTTGTCGTTTGCTGCGAACAAGCTGCCGCCGCTGCCAAAAGGATGGACACGCTCGTTCCTGTTGTATGCGGATGGTTTCAGTAAGGAGATGGATATTAATTCGGCGAGTCCAGACCAGGTTGGGCCATTGCCGTTTCACGGCATGAGCCGTTACCCATATAGCTGGCCGGAGAGGTATCCGTTGACGAAAGAGCGGATGGAGTATTTAGAGAAGTACAACACGCGGATTGTTACGTCCCCTGTAGACAGGATTGCAGGATTATCAGGATTAGCAAGATGAATCACATCAGATATTCGGTTGCTGCGTGCCAGACAGATTTCGCGAATCCACTCGATCGACGCTCGATGCGCGCGAACACGGATCGCATGCTCTCGATGATCGACTCCGCGGTCGCGGGTGCAGCGCCATTTCTGCCGGTGCGTCTCGTTGTCTTTCCGGAGTTTGCACACGCCGCGCCCGTCTTCGAAACAGCGGCGGAATTGATCGACAAGCTCGCGATTCAAATTCCCAACGAGCACACCGAGCGTCTCCAACAGAAAGCGAAAGAACACGATATCTACATCCAGAGCGGCTCGATGCTCGAAGTCGATCCGAAATGGCCCGGTCACGTCTTCAACACGACGTGTCTCATCGGTCCGGAAGGCGTGCTTTACAAATATCGAAAAGTGAACACGTGGATTCCCTACGAGGTTCACACGAGCCCACACGATCTGACCGACTACGACGAGCCACTTTTCCCGGTAGCTGACACGCCGATCGGAAAACTCGGCTGCGCGATCTGTTACGACTGGCTGTTTCCGGAAGCGATGCGACAGCTAACAGCGAACGGCGCTGAGGTATTGATACGCGTCTCAGCCTACATGGATCCGTGGGGCGCGACCGAGCCGATGTCGTGGTGGACAATCGTCAACCGTTGTCGCGCACTCGAAAACACTGCTTACGTTGTCGCAGCGAACCAGGGCGCGAGTTTGAAACACTATCCGCCGTACTCCTGGCCTGGCGGCAGTCAGATTGTCGACTTCGATGGGCGCATGTTAGCCGAGGCTTCGCCCGGACCAGGCGAACGGATCGTCGTCGCGCCGATCGACATCTCCGCACTGCGTCACGAGCGCGAAGCTCGGCGCGGCCATCACATGCTCGCCCACCTGCGCACCGAAGCTTACCCGGTCTATCAACGACACCTGTATCCACCCGAGACGAACGTGCCGCTCAGCTACGAAAACAACAACCGATTAATCGATGAATCTAAGAAGCGGCTAAACCTTGAGGAAGATCTTGCGGTTGTAGAGGATCCACATTAGTCCGAGACAAACCAACACAAAACAGATCGCAAACGCGAGTGAGGCATTGATCGGCGACGCCCACGACGCAAACACGTGATCGTAAATCCACCCGCCAAGCGGCGCTTCTCCTACTTTGATCACGCCCAACAGCATCGCAATCACATCCGCAACGACGTAAAGCGCAATCGCATTCAGCCCAAAAACCTCGAATGGCTTGGCCCAGCGCCGATAGCCCTGGATGTCGATTAGCCAGTAACAGATCGATAGAAACTGCAACGCCAAACCACCCGTGAACAAAACGTACGAGCTGGTCCACAGCGCTTTATTAATCGGGAAGAACGAATTCCACGCCCACCCAACCGCCACGCAGACTGCGCCCACGACAAACATCCCTGCCGCCTTCTCGTATCGCGTTTTTTCCGTGCGCAACCACGTGCCGGTCAACACACCGATCAGCGCTGTGGCGATCGCAGGGATCGTGCTCAACAGTCCTTCGGGATCGTAAACGCGCGCCTGTGCCCACACGTGCGGTCCAAACA
>DASYFE010000144.1:0-12489 GCA_036498585.1 Pyrinomonadaceae bacterium
GTCGAGTGAATCAACGACGGGCGGCCACAGAGGGCCGCCCCTACAGTTGCTTTTGTGATTCGTTAATTACCCGCGGGATTGCCTTCGATGTCGATGTATGTGATCGGGGCGATGCCCGTTGCCTTCAGTGAAGCTTCCACCGCCGATCGATCGCCGACGATCACGATCGCGAGGTGATTAAGATCGATGTAGCGCTTCGCGACGCGCAGCAAGTCTTCCTTCGTCACTGCTGAAACGTTCTTCGCGTACTGCTGGAAGTAATCATCCGGCAGACCCTGCACAGTGAGCGAAGTGATCGCGTTGCTGATTGCCGAAACGGAGGCGAAACGTTGCGGGAGGCCCTGGATCAACGATTCCTTCGCGCCCTTCAACTCCTCGTCCGTGATCGGCTTCTCACCAACGATTCCCTTCAGCTCTTTCATAAACTCGATCAACGCCGCATCAGTCTTGGCGGAAAAGATCGAGCCACCCGCGCGAAACGCACCCGGCCCTTTGCCGTAACCAAAGTTGGAGTTGACGCCGTAGCTGTAGCCCTTCTGCTCGCGAATGTTTGCATTGAGCCGCGACTGAAACTGTCCACCAAGAATTGTATTCAGCACTTGCAGCGCGAAATAGTCGGGCGTGTTGCGCGGTGGACCAGGCAGTCCAATATTAAAGACTGACTGCGCTGCGCCCGGCTTGTCGACGAGATAGATCTTCGCGGGCTGAAGCTCTGGCAGCTTTGGATAATCAAACGACGGCTTGTCACCGGCCTTGGCCCATGCAGCGAGGCCTTTCTCGACTGCGGCCTTGGCTTTCGGCGCCGTGATGTCACCAACTACTGTAATGATCGCGCGGCCCGGCTGGTAGTAAGCCTTCGCAAACGCCATCACGTCGTCACGCGTGATCGCTTTCACTGAAGTCTCGGTCATGCGCTGGCCGTACGGATGTGCATTGCCGTAAAGGATCTTGTTGAAGACCTGTGCACCGACGACGACCGGTTGATCTTTCGCCTGCGTCAGGTTGACGAGCGTGCGGCCACGCAAGCGTTCGAGCGCGTCAGCGGGAAACGTCGAGTTGAGCATCTCGTCAGCGAGAATCGCGAGCGTCGCCTCGAAGTTCTTTGTAGTCGAGACAAAGCCGAGCGATCCGTCCTCACCGCCGATACCGCTGCTGATCCCGGTTCCTAACAGTTGCAGCGCATCGGAAAGCTGGTCGCCGGTCTTTGTGGTAGTGCCTTCGCTCAACATCGAGGCAGCCGCTGCCGCGACACCACGCTTCCCTTCCGGCTCAAACTGATTCGAGCCGCCGAGAAACGTGATCTGGAACGAGACGAGCGGCAAGCCCGGGCGCTCCGAAACGATCAGTGTGGCGCCGTTTGCAAGCTGCGTCTTGGTCCAGGTGGGAACGCGCAGGACTGGAGTCGCCCCAGGCGGTGGAACCACCGTGCGATCGAGCGTCTGTTGCGCAAGCGCTGCGATGTTCGCGAGACTGATGACGAGTGCAGCCGCGAGTGCAAGTGCTTTCTTCTGTGTTTTCATCATCGAGCTCCTTTTCCAACGACCATAGTGACAGCTTCACTCTCGGTCGCTTTCGACGCCTGATCTTTCTTGCCCTTCGGCACAACGCTCAGCACGATGCGCGAACGCGTCAGGTATTGACTCGCAACCCGCTTCACATCAGCCGCCGTGACTGCGAGCGTCTTCTGGTAATCAGTGCTGAAGTAGCCGGGATTGCCATAAAAAATCGCGCCATTGATCAGTTGATTCGCCTTGCCGAGATTCGATTCGAGCCCGCGAATGAAACCCAACTCGAGTCCGCTCTTCGCTTTTTGCAACTCTTCGGCAGTCGGGCCCTCAGTGATGAACTTCTGAATCACTTGATCGACCGCGCCTTCGAGCTCAGTAAGACTGTGCTCAGGACGCGGAATGACTACGACCTGGAACACGCCGACGTCCTCAGACGAGTTTTGGAACGCACCGATCTGCGACGCCATTTGTGAGTCGTACACGAGCGCTTTCGTCAAACGCGCCGTGCGCGGGCCGGAGAGAATCGAGCCCATCACTGAAAGCGCGTAGTCGTCATCGCTCTTGAAACCGACAGTGGGCCACTGTATGTAGAGTCGCGGCACTTGCACGCGATCTTCGTAAACCAAACGCTTGTTCGCCTCGAGCTTGCCGAGCGGAACTTTGGGACGCTCCACCATTTTACCTTGCGGCAAGTCGGTGAAATATTTCTGGATCCAGGCCTTCGCCTGTTTCGGATCGAAGTCGCCGACGACCGCGAGTGTTGCGTTGTTGGGCGCGTAGTAGAGACGGAAGAAGGCCTTCACGTCTTCCTCAGACGCAGCGCTGAGATCGGTCATCGAGCCGATCACGGGCCACGAGTAAGGATGATCCTTCGGATACATCGCCGCCGAGAAGATCTCGCTCACGCGGCCATACGGTTGATTGTCGTAACTCTGCCGGCGCTCGTTCTTCACGACGTCGCGCTGCGCGTTGAGCTTGGCGGTGTCGAGTTTGTCGAGCAGGAACCCCATGCGATCCGCTTCCAGCCACAACGCTGATTCGAGATAGTTGGAAGGAATTGTCTCGTAGTAATTGGTGCGATCGTTGTTCGTCGAACCATTGTTACCGCCGCCGACGCCTTCAGTGAGCTTGTCGTGCAGTCCATACGGCACGTGACCCGAGCCGGTAAACATCACGTGCTCGAACAGGTGTGCGAAGCCGGTGCGTCCGGGCATCTCGTTCTTCGAGCCGACGTGATACCAGATGTCGACAGCGACAGTCGGCGTCGTGTGATCCTCGGAAAGAATCACGGTCAGGCCGTTCGAGAGTTTGTAGGTTTCAAATGGGATCTTGATCGAGTCGGAACTCTTCTTTTGGCCCAACACGGGCGATAACGATATCGTCAGCACCAGCGCCAGGGCCGACAGTACTCTTCGTTTGTTATTCACAAGAACTCCTTTCACGTTGTGGTTGGATCCGAGTCAGGCAGAAGGGAGATTATCCGTGCTAAGCTGTGGCCATGCAAGCCATTCAAGTTTCTCAAACCGGCGGGCCCGAGGTGTTGGTAGCAGTCGAGCTGCCGGTTCCGTCGCCGAAGCCGAATGAAGCGCTCGTCAATATTAAAGCCGCGGGTGTCAACTTTATCGACATTTACGTTCGTGAGGGACGGTATCCGACGCCGCTGCCTTTCGTTAATGGACAGGAGGGCGCGGGTGTCGTTACCGAGGTCGGGAGTGAGGTCACGACGCTCAAGCCGGGCGATCGTGTTGCTTACGCGAGCGCGCTGGGAAGTTATGCCGAGTACGCTGTCGTTCCTGCTAGTCGCTTAGTGAAGATTCCCGACGAGCTCGACTTCGAGCAAGCGGCGGCGGCGATGTTGCAGGGCATGACCGCGCACTATCTTCTTCACAGCAGTTATCCGTTGAAAAAAGATGAGACGGCGTTGATACATGCAGCGGCCGGCGGTGTCGGACTGTTGCTCGTTCAAATGGCGAAGAAGATTGGCGCGCGTGTGATCGCCACGGCCGGCACGCAGGAGAAGGCGCAGCTCGCACGTGATGCAGGCGCGGATGAATGCATTGTCTACACCGAAGCGGATTTTGAGACTGAGACGCGCAGGCTCACCGACGGCGCTGGTGTCCATGTTGTTTACGACGGCGTTGGGAAAGCGACGTTTGATAAAGATCTGAACGTGCTGCGCCCGCGCGGGTATCTCGTGTTGTTTGGCGGATCGAGTGGCGCGGTGCCGCCTTTCGATCTGATCAAGCTCTCGCAAAAGGGATCGCTCTTCATCACGCGACCGACCCTCGCTCACTACACTTTGACGCGCGAGGAGCTCGACTGGCGCGCGAATGACGTGTTGCAGTCGATCGCGCGTGGCGAGCTCAAGCTGCGGATTCACAAAGTTTATCCGCTGGCCGAGGCCGCACAGGCGCATCGAGATCTGGAGGGCAGGAAGACCACCGGAAAGCTTTTGTTGAAACCGTAGTTTTAGACAGGATTACAGGATTTTCAGGATTAACAAGATAGGTAGTGGGTCAGTTTGAAAATACGCCGAAGGCGTTGGCTAATTTCAGCCCAGGGTTGTCGCGTAGCGCAGCGACAACCCTGGGTACAAATTCAAAATACACGCAATACCCTGAAAGGGTTAGGCGGTAGGCGAACCCTTACAGGGTTCAATTGATCGTTAACGACAAACCCGGGGTTCTCGCTGCGCTCGAACCCTGGGCTGAAATTAGCCAACGCCTTCGGCGTATTTTTAAACTGACCCATTACCAACAAGATAAAATCCTTGACGGAATTTCGGGCGCTGCCTATAGTTACGCGAGGTCATGATTAGCACTCGTACATTTTTCTACTTCGCCTTTACTTACCGCTACTTCTTTTCGAAGGAGAGCGGACCGGCGAAGTTTGAAAACGATGTGCTGACGGCCTGATAAAAAGCACAACACCTTCAACGAGCCAGCCGCGATCCTAAAAAGTCGCGGCTGGTTTTTTTATTGCCCGGAGCTGGAATCATGAACATAGAGCATTGGCGAAAAGAGATCGACGACATCGACGCTGAGCTGCTGCGACTGCTCAACATGCGCGCGCGTCTGGCACTCAAGGTCGGCGCGCTCAAGCAGGCCGGAAACCTTCCCTGCCGCGATCCGGAGCGCGAACGCAACGTGCTGCACAGACTACAGCAAATCAACGACGGGCCTCTGGACGAACGGGCGGTCGGAAAAGTCTTTCGCAGGATCATCCGCGAATCAAGAAGAGTTCAGGCGGCTATTACTCAATGACGACCCCGTCGAAAAAACCGAGAATCGCATTCCAGGGTGAGCGCGGCGCCTTCAGCGAAGAGGCCGCTCTCAAACTGCTCGGCGAGGAAATCGAACTCGTGCCCCGACGGACGTTCGTCGACCTATACGATAGTCTTGATAACGGCGTGGCTGATTACCTGCTCGCGCCGGTGGAAAACAGCATAGCGGGTGTCGTTCACGCTTCAGTCGATCTATTGAACGCCAAATCGCTTCAGACGATCGACGAGATTCAGATCAAGATCGAACAACACCTGATCGGTTGTCCCGGCGCAAGCTTCGAAACGATCGAAACCGTCCAATCACACCCGACAGCACTCGCGCAGTGCAGCGTCTTTTTTACAACTCATTCCCGACTCAAACCAGTGGTCGCTGACGACACCGCGGGCAGCGTCGCCGAAGTCATTCGCCTTAATGATCCGAAACGCGCCGCCATCGCCGGCCAGCGCGCCGCCGATCTCTACGGCGCCAGCATCCTCCGCAAAAGCATTCAGGACGAAGCAAACAACTACACTCGATTTGTTCTGTTAACAAAGGAATACGCATCATGATCGTCAACATGCAAAACAATGCAACCCCCGACGAAATCAACCACATCATCGACCGCATCCGGGAATGTGGTTTCCAGGCTCACGTAGTTCAGGGCGCGGAACGCACTATCATCGGGGCGATCGGCAGCAGCGGTCGACGCTCGGAGATCGAAGCGTTGCGTGCAGCGCCGGGCGTTGCTGAAGTGATCCAGATCTCGCACCCGTTCAAATTGGTCAGCCGCCAGCTACGACAGAAAGGCACAGTCGTCGACGTGCGCGGCACGAAGATCGGCGGCGGTGATCTGGTCGTGATCGCCGGACCATGCTCGGTCGAGTCGGAAGAGCAACTGATGGAAACGGCGCATGCAGTGAAAGCCTCGGGCGCGACCATGCTGCGCGGCGGCGCTTATAAACCACGCACTTCGCCGTATGACTTTCAGGGACTCGGCGTCGAAGCGCTGCGCCTGCTCGAGAAGGCGAGTGGGGAGACGGGCTTGCCGATCGTGACCGAAGTGATGAGTGAAGCAGACGTTGAGATCGTCGAAGAGTATGCCGACATGATGCAGGTCGGCGCACGCAACATGCAGAACTTTTCCCTCTTAAGAAAACTCGCGGGTGTTTCGAAACCGATACTCCTGAAGCGTGGGCCATCGGCGACTGTCAAAGAGTGGCTGCTCGCGGCCGAGTATCTGCTCGCTGGCGGCAATGCAAACGTGGTGTTGTGTGAACGCGGCATCAAGACTTTCGAGACAGCGACACGCAACACGCTCGATCTCGCGGCGGTGGCGCTCGTGAAAGAGTTGTCACACTTGCCGGTGCTTGCCGATCCGTCGCATGGAACGGGCATTCGGAGCTTGATAACGCCGATGTCGAAAGCTGCGGTTGCGGCGGGCGCGGATGGATTGTTGATTGAGGTGCATCCATGTCCGGAGCGGGCGCTCTCGGATGGGCCACAGTCGCTGGATTTACCGGGATTTCAGGAGTTGATGCAAAGTCTTGAGCCGCAGATGAACGCGGATGAACGCAGATCTAAGAGAGCGGCCTGATCGACGTTCATCCGCGTGATCCGCGGGTAAGCTATGGTTCCCGCTGCTTGCGTGGCAGTTCTTTCTCGGTCTTTATGATCGTACCGTCGATCGCGTTGACCCAGATGTGTGTGGCGCCGGCTTCGCCTTCATTCGCAATCATGACGTGATAGAACACGAAGCCATCATTCGCTAATTTGCCGGGCGCTTCCCAATGACTGGCTTCGAGACTACACAACAGGACCTTTCCGGATTGCTGGCTCGTCGCGATCTGAATCGCCTGGTCCATGTTGACCTTTGCGAGGCGGACTAGCGCCGCCTGCCAAACCTCGCGCATTTCCATTTCCACGCGCTCTTTGCGCTCCATTTCTTCGCGAACCTGAGGATCGCGCTCGATGCGCCACGTAGTGTCCGCCTCTTTACGGCGCTGCATCGTCTCGATCTTTTCTTTATCTTGTTGCGTAAGAGCTTTCTCCTGCGGTTCCTGCGTCTCGACGTCGAAACGCATCGCAAGAGCAACCGCAGCGGCGCACGGCACGAGCAGCAATAACGAAACTACGATCAGCAACGACTTCTTCCAACGTGTATGCAAATTCGGTTTCTTTAACAACGACATGATACGGGCCTCCAGGATGTCAGCATCGGCGATGCCTACGGTTGTAGTAACGGAGAGACGACGCAGAGGTGTCGCAGGGCCTGCTAGTCTAACGAGCGAGCGCGCATAAACTTCAGCATTCAGGATGCGCTCGGCGACCAGCTCGTCGCAGCAGAGTTCACGAGTCTCGCGGACCCGTCGTCTTAATAAAGCCGCTGCGGGATGAAATGAGACTGGGACCAAGAGTAGTTCGTAAATCAGGTTGAGCAGGTAATCCCGGCGTGCTACATGAACGAACTCGTGACCAATTGCAGAGGTAAGTAGCTCAACGTTTCCTTCGCGCAAAAGCGACTCGGGCAGAATAATGACCGGATTGAACAGCCCGGTGGTTACGGGAACCGGCAGCGTATCCGAGCGAAATACTTTTACCGATCCGGCGCGTGTGCCGAACTCGAGCTCGCAGCGATGAATGACTTCGGCGACGCTGTCGTTCGGTTCGATCTCAGTTGCACGACGTCGAATGGTTCGCGTAGTTTGCCAGGCTTGAATGAGTTTGCAGATGCTGTAGAGCAGAAACGCGAAATAGATCCCGAGTATCGTCAGGCCGAGAGATTGATTTATCTTGAAGGTTGAAGCGAGCGCGGAAGTTTCTGTCTCAGGCAGCGGCGGCACGGCTTCGTTCACGAATAGCGGCAGGCTTTGTCTTTCAAACGTGACTGGCGTGTTTGGTTGTGTAATGTTGTCAATCAGCGTGCGTGATGTCGTAAACGCAGGGACTAAAAACGCCAGACACAGCGCTGTGGCCCAAACCCAGTGCCGGTAACGTGCGAAGGAATTTCTCAGTAACCATGAACCGAGCGAAGAGAATGCTGCGATAAGCGCGATCTGCCAGAAGGCGTTGAACAGAAACGTCAGCAGTAGTTGGCTACTCAGTCTCATCGAGTTCCTCCTTCACTTGTTCGACCAGCTTCTGGAGTCGCGCGAGCTTTTCGGGTGTGAGGTGCTTGGTTTCCACGAGACTCATCACGAGGCTCTCCGCTGAGCCGCCGAAGAGTCGGTCGACAACGTCTTTGACGTGTTTGCCGACGACTTGCTTGCGACTGACGGCGGGCTTATAGAAGTAAGCGCGATTTTTCAGAGTTCGTTTAGCTTTGCCTTTGCGCTCGAGGATGTTGAGCATTGTCTGGACGGTGGTATACGCGAGCTCGCGTTTCAGTTTTTGCTGAACTGTCTGCACGTTTGCGGGGCCTGTTTCCCAGAGGACGTGCATGATCTCGAGCTCGAGCGGCGTCAGGTTCTCGGTCTTCGGTCGCGCCATACTTTGTCTCCTAAATTTTTAGGAGTATAGGCGCGCGACCCAGCCGTGTCAACTAATTTTTTAGGAGTTTAACCGCAGAGGACGCGGATCTTGTAAAATCCGATTTCACGTGAACAGACAGACTCTTATCCACACACTGATCTATGGCCTGTGCGGCGGAGTTTTGATCGTCGTACTCAGGTTGATCGAGTTTCGCTTTCTTATCATCGAGCACTCGATCGAGATCTACGGTGGGCTCATTGCTGTTCTGTTCGCGGGTCTCGGTATCTGGCTCGGGTTGAAGCTGACTAAGAAGAAAGAAGTCGTCGTCGTAAAGGAAGTGCCCGTCCCAGTCACGCAGCCTTTCACATTAGACGAGGGGCGACTGAAAGACCTCGGTATCACGAGGCGCGAGCTGGAGATTCTCGAGCTGATCGCGCAGGGCCTCAGCAACCGCGAGATCGCCGACAAACTCTTCGTCAGCGAAAACACCGTCAAGACTCACTCCAGCCGCCTCTTCGACAAACTCAGCGCCCGGCGCCGCACTCAAGCCGTACAGATCGGAAAAGAAATGGGACTGATCCCTTAACGAGCCCTTAATCCGAAAGTATGATTTTCCGCCGAAACTACGAAATCATTCGAAAGTATGACGACAACCAAAGGCCGCAAAAGTAGATTGCGCCTCGAGTTTTTCCAAATCACTGAGGAGACGTGTTTATGAAAAAAACAGTTTTGACGTTTGGCCTGATCTCGGGCGTGATCATTTCCGTGCTGATGCTGGCGACTCTTCCCTTCGCCCACAAAATCGGGTTCAGCCGCGGCATGATTGTCGGCTACACCACGATGGTGCTGTCCTTTTTATTAGTGTTCTTCGGTATCCGGTCCTACCGCGAAAACGTCGGTAACGGACAGATAAGTTTCGGCCGGGCCCTCGGCGTCGGCCTTTTAATAATGCTCATCACGTGCGCGTTTTACGTCATCACGTGGGAGTTTATGTATTTCTTCTTGATGCCCAACTTTCTCAACGAATACTCGGCATACATGGTTGAAAACCTGCGCGCGTCCGGCGCCTCGGCGGAGCAGATCAATCAGCAGGTGGAGCAGATGAAGCACTTCCAGGTGCTTTACTCGAATCCGCTCATCAACGTGGCCTTTACTTTACTCGAGCCACTGCCGGTCGGAGTCGTGATGACGTTGATCTCCGCGCTGATACTACGGAAGCGTGAGCCGAAGGAAAGTCTTGGGACGAGATTACCGGATTTACAGAATTAGCAGGATGCAGTAAAAATCCTGTTATCTTGTGAATCCTGTAATCCTGTCAAACAACCTATGACTAATTTACTGCGCGGTTCCCTGCTCTGCCTGTTTGTTTTCAGTCCCATCATTCATGCGCAAGATAATCTTTCATCGGCGATGAAGTGGCGCATGATCGGTCCGTTCCGCGCCGGCCGGACGGTCGGCGCCACGGGGGTTCCCGGCCAGCCGAATGTCTTCTATATAGGAGTGAACAACGGCGGCGTTTGGAAGACGACCGATTACGGTCACACGTGGAAACCGATCTTCGACGATCAGCCAACCGGCTCGATCGGCGCGCTCGCTATTGCGCCATCGAAGCCGGACACGATCTACGTCGGTAGTGGTGAAGGACTGCAACGGCCAGATCTCTCCACCGGCGACGGCATGTACAAATCGACCGACGGGGGCAAGACGTGGCGACATCTCGGATTGCGCACCGCACAACAAATCGGCGCGATCCTCGTCGATCCGCGCGATCCGAATCTCGTCTACGTCGCTGCTCTCGGACATCCATACGGCGCGAACGAAGAGCGTGGCGTGTTTCGATCGTCCGATGGCGGCGAGACGTGGCAGAAAGTTCTCTATAAAGACGAGAACACGGGGGCGATCGCGCTCGCCTTCGATCCGAAGAACTCGAAAGTCATTTATGCAGACTTGTGGTCCGCGCGCCAGGGCCCATGGGAAAACGGCGCGTGGCAAGGTCCCGGCAGCGGGCTCTACAAAACCACTGACGGCGGCAACACCTGGCATCAATTAACAAAAGGACTGCCGACGTTCGAGCAAGGTCTCGGACGCATCGGCATCGCTGTCGCTCCGAGTGATTCAAACACAGTCTATGCGACTGTCGATTCCACACAGCAAGGCGGCATCTATCGCTCCGACGATGCGGGCGAATCGTGGCGACGCGTCGGCACCGATCGACGGGCGTGGGCGCGCGGCAGCGACTTCGCAGAGATCGACGTCGATCCGCGCAATAAAGAGATCGTCTACGCCACTGCAATCGCCGCGTATAAATCGACTGACGGCGGCAAGACATGGACCGCGTTCAAAGGCGCGCCTGGCGGCGACGACTATCACACGCTTTGGATCAATCCCGAGACGCCGGACATCATGCTCTTCGCGACGGACCAGGGCGCGGCGATCAGTGTGAATGGGGGCGAGACGTGGAGCTCCTGGTACAACCAACCGACAGCGCAGTTCTATCACGTCATTACTGACAATCAATTTCCATACTGGGTTTACGGCGGACAGCAGGAGAGCGGCTCCGCTGGCGTGAAGAGTCGTGGCGACAATGGCGCGATCACTTTTCGAGACTGGCGCACTGTGGGTGTTGAAGAGTATGGCTATGTTGCGCCGGATCCGCTGCACCCGAATCTGATCTACGGCGGTAAAGCAACGCGATTCGATACGACGACGGGCCAGGTGCAGAACGTCGCGCCTGAGATCCTGCGTAGTGGGAAGTACAGGTTTCTTCGCACCGCTCCGATTCTCTTCTCGCCTGCCGATCCGCGTGTGCTCTATCTCGCCGGGAATGTGTTGTTCAAGACGATGAATGGCGGTTCGAGTTGGGAAATCATCAGTCCCGATCTGTCGCGGGAGAAACCCGAGGTGCCGGAGAGCATCGGTGTGTTTGGTCGTCCTGAGATGGCGACGCAGCCGCGACGCGGCGTTATCTACGCAGTCGCGCCTTCGCCAAAAGACGTCAACGTGATCTGGGCCGGAACGGACGACGGACTGATCCACGTCACGAAAGACGGCGGCAAGAACTGGAAAAACGTTACGCCGCCGGCAATCGATTCGTGGAGCAAGATCTCGCAGATTGATGCAAGCCATTCCGACGTCAACACCGCATACGTCGCCGTCAATCGCATCCGGCTCGACGATCAGAAGCCACACATTTATCGGACGACGGACGGTGGCGCGACGTGGACGGAGATCGTGAAGGGCTTGCCTGATGGCCCAGTCAACACGGTGAAGGAAGATCCGAAGCGATCGGGTTTGTTGTTTGCGGGAACCGAGCTCAACGTGTTTGTTTCTTACAACAACGGCGCGAATTGGGAGTCGCTGCGACTGAACATGCCGGCGACGTCGATTCGCGATCTCGTGATTCACGATGACGACGTTGTTGTGGGCACACACGGGCGCTCGTTCTGGATCCTCGACGACATCACTCCGCTGAGACAGTACAACTCCGCGCTTCGCGACGCGGAGGTTCGACTCTTTACACCGCAAGAGGCGGTTCGAGTCAAGCGCAACGTCAACACCGACACGCCGTTGCCGCCCGAAGAGCCCGCCGGACAAAACCCGCCGGACGGCGCGATCATCAACTATTACTTGCGTCGAGATGCGACGACGCCGGTCACGCTCGAGATCTTCGACAGCCGGAATCACCTCGTCCGACGTTATTCGAGTGACGACATACCGACGCCGATCAATGCGAGCGATTATGCGGTGCCCGAATACTGGTTTCAGCCGTATCAAACGCTCGGCGCGAAAGCCGGAATGCAGCGATTTGTTTGGGACCTGAAATACGCGCCGCCCCCTGCTTTTAGCCGCGGCTTTCCGATCTCCGCAATCTATCGCAACACACCGCTCTACCCGCTTGGTCCAGACGTGTTGCCGGGCGTTTACACCGTGAAGTTAACCGCAAATGGTAAGACGCTTTCTGAGCCGTTGACAGTGAAGATGGATCCGCGCGTCAAGACTCCAGCGCCTGAGTTGGCGCAGCAGTTCAATCTCTCGCTCGAAGCTTACCGCGGGATGGAAAAAACCTTCGATACAGTCGAGCAGATCAGAAAGCTGCGCGCAGAGATCCGGGAATTGATTTCGCGCGTCGATCGTGGCCCACTCGCTGAAGCATTGAACACGCTCGATAAGAAAGCGGCGGCGATCGGCGGTGAAGGACGTGGCGACGCGAGCTCACCCGGACTGCCGGGTGGGACGATCGACATGCGCGA
>DASYFE010000145.1:0-4053 GCA_036498585.1 Pyrinomonadaceae bacterium
AGGAATTACCGAATGGCGAAGTCGTGACGCGGTTTGGCTTTGTACACGCACTTTACCAGAACGTTTTGTATGACCGGATTCCTGCGGCGAGGCGCGTGCGGCTGCACCGGCTGATCGCGGAGCGCGGCGAGGAAGTTTACGGCAATCGCGCTGTGGAGATCTCGGCTGAGCTTGCGATGCACTTCGAGCGCGGCCGCGACTACAAGCGCGCCGCCTACTACTTCAAAACGGGCGCGAACAATGCGATCCGGCGCTTTGCTTACCAGGAGGCAGTGGATCTCGCGCGACGTGGTATCGAGTTGATCGGCAACGTGCCTGAGTCGCCCGAAATCGTGAACGAGGCGCTGTGTTTGCACCTCACGCTCGGCGTTCCGTTGATTGCGATCGAGGGGTATGCGTCGCCGAACGTCGGCGAAGTCTACATGAAGGCGCGGCAGTTTTACGATCAGCTCGGCGACTCGCCTGATGTTTCTGAAGTGCTTTGGGGGCTGTGGACATTCCATACGTTGAGCGGAGAGTTGGAAACAGCGCGCGACATCGCCGAGGAATTTCTGCGACTTTCTGAGCGACTGCCGTATCCGGGACTCGCACTGCGCGGTCACTGGGCGCTGGAGATCACCAACACGCACCTCGGTAATTTCGAGCTTGCGGTGGATCATTTTGAGAAAGCGCTCGCGCTCTACGATCCCGCGCTACATCGTGACGACTCTTTTCTGTATGCACTGAATCCCGGCGTCGCGATGCCTTGCTTCGCTGCGTGGGCGCTTTGGTTTCTCGGGCGGACTGATGAGGCGGTGAAGCGCATGGACGAAGCCGTTGCGCTCGCGCTCGAGTTGTCTGAACCGCACGGGCTCGCACACGCCAAGTTGTTCGCGAGCATTCTTTACCAGTTATGCGGTGATTACCTGATGGCCCAGCAGTATGCCGAGGCGGTGAGCGAGGTTTCACAATCGCATGGACTCGTGTTGTATGGCGCGATGGCTGACGTGATGAAAGGCTTCACGCTCAGCGAGCAGGGACGCGAGCAGGAAGGGATCGATCGCATGCGCGACGGGCTCGCGGCGCTTGAAGCTACCGCGACTGCAGTCGTGCGACCGCACTTTTTGGCGTTACTGGCGGAGGCGCTGTCGAAGTTAGAGCGAATTGACGAAGCATCTGCGTTGTTGGACGAAGCGACGACAATCGTTGATAACAACGGCGAGCGATATTACGAAGCTGAGCTCTATCGACTCAAAGGCGAGTTGTTGTTGAAGAAAGATAAGCGAGCGGATGCGGAGCGATGTTTCGAGCGATCACTCGAGATAGCGAAGTCGCAGAAGGCGAAGTCGTTACTGATCAGGACCGAGATGAGTCGACTGCGGGTGTCTTCCGGTACGCTGCTATGAATAGAAACAGCAAGACCAGATCGAGCGAGGCGGGTATGAAGACGGTCGGCGCTACGCGACCTTGAAGATAGAGAACGAGAACCGCGATTGGAAAACCGATCTTTTCTAGCATCGCGGGAATCATCATCGGCCGGTACCTGATCGGGTCCCTTGAGAGAATCAGGAATAGAACCTGCCACGCAACGGCGACGCAGACAAAACCGTAAAAGAATTCCGGGTGCGTGATCGGCGGCGGCGTATCAACACCGATTTTCCGTTCCAGGAAAAACTGCGGCATGAGCACAATCAACCCGTAAATCCCCGCCACCAGAAAAACCGTCTTCGCAAATTTCATCGCTAACCTTGGACAGGATTTCAGGATTTACAGGACTCATCTTGTAATCCTGTCTAACATACGTCAACCCAACGCTTCGTCAACAACCGCTAACGGCCCAACCTTCGCCATATAACTAACATCCGTCACGCCCAACGTACTGCGCAACTTCTCCGCGGGCACGTCCTTGATCGGCCCGAGCGACGTGAAAGCGAGGGTTAACAGAGCCACAGATATTACGAGCCAGAAATGTCGCTTGGTAAGCATTGCGAAAACCTCCAGGTATTATTTTTCGACATTGCATACTGAGCAGGAGTGAAAGTTATTCCCCAGTTGTGCTTAACGCTCGTCGCCTGTACTGTCTCTCTGTGGCTGATTTATCTGACAACTGTCTGCTTTTTGGCAGTAACGCAAGAGCCGCATCCGCGTGGCGATTAGCAAACGCGCACGGCGCCTCGATTGCCGTTGCGCACACGTGATCGATGTCTCCTCGTAAGGCAACACTGATTTCAAATCCGAAAACGGGCCGCTACGCTTCACGCCGGCGACCGGTTGAAGAACTCGCCGCACAACTCGAATCGCTCGGCGTCAAAGTCGATGTGCGTTTGACACAGGGGCCCGGTGACGCGACTCAGATCGCCGCGCGCGCTGCTGGTAATGGCAGTTCTGACGTGATCGTCGCTGGCGGTGATGGCACCATCAACGAAGCGATCCAGGGATTGGCAGGCACAAAGGCGCGACTCGCCATCATCCCGCGCGGCACCGGAAACGTTCTTGCGCGTGAGCTCGGTTTGCCGCTCGACGACGAACAAGCGTTAAAGATCGCGGCGCAAGGTAAATCGCGGCAGATCTATCTCGGTCTCGCGATCGATGAGACGACGAACGAGAGTCGTTATTTTATTTTGATGGCCGGCATCGGTCTCGACGCGTCGGTGGTGAAGCGCGTGCAACCGTCGTTGAAAAAGCGAATCGGCAAAGGCGCGTTTTGGGTTTCAGGATTGAGTCATCTCGCCACCTGGAACCCGCGGCCATTCATACTCGAAATCAATGGCGATAAATACACATCGACGTTTGCTGCGATCGGCAAAGCGGCAAAGTACGGCGGCGACCTTGCGATAACGCCCGGCGCGCGCCTCGATCAACCCGAGTTTGAAGTTTGCATCATCGACACGCGCAGCCGCCTGCGTTACCTGCACCTGCTTTCGCAGGCGATGCGCACCGGCATGCCTCGCAACACGTCGGAAGTACAATTCGTAAACACCGTGAGCGTGCGAGCATACGGCGACGCACACGTCCAAATCGATGGTGAGTTAATCGGTCACCTGCCGATGCGCTTCGAGATCGCTCCGCACTCTTTGCAAATAATCGTTCCTTAAATCCGTATAATCCGTGGCTCACTTTCCGCTCAACCACTTAGCACGTAATTGCTTTTGATCCACGGTCGCATCCGCCTTCTCTTCGATCCGGTAATCAAACCGTTCCGGCTGGCCCAACGCGATATTCGCCTTGATCGTTCGTCGATCGCGTTTGACTGTGATCGGCACTGAGTCGCCTGGCTTGAAACGCGCGAGTGTCTGCCGCCACGTGTCCCTCGTCACTGTTTTTCCGGCAAGCGAGACGATCTCGTCGTTCGTCTGCAACCCCGCATCTTCAGCAGGTGAGTTGTTGCGAACATTCTCGATCTTCGCTTCGCGCGGACCTTCGAACTCGAGCGCGAGTCCCGCATCGAACGGTTCTACCGACTGCGCCTTGACGAGACGCAATCCCACAGCCGCAAACGCTTCCTCGTAAGGCAACACCTCGACGCTGCGAATGTGTCGCTTGAAGAAATCGCTCAGATCGAAACCCGCGCGACGCGAAGCAACCTGCTCGAGATCTTCCGTCGTGTAACCACGACCGCGCAGGTAGTAAGTCATGTTCGGGCTTTTTAGATAGAACTCTTCGTACATGTCGCGCATGATGTCGTCGAGTGACGCCTTCCCTTTCGTTCGACCGCGCACGAGCAAGTCCATCACCATGCCGATGAGCTCGCCTTTCGGGTAGTAGCTGATCGCAGTGTTTTGCAAGTTTACTAGTTGCTCGTGCGGAGCCCCGTCGAGATAAGGCGCCGATAGCGACGATTCTTCAGCACTCATCAATCGACTACCCTGCGCACTCTCGATGCGGTCGATAGTCTCCGCTTCAGTTTTTATAAACTGCCTGTCGTCCCAGAGTCCTGCGCGTCTTAACATCAGGTGGCCGTAATAATTCGTGAAGCCTTCGGCAACCCAGAGCCCGCGCGTGGCGAGTGGTCGCGAGAAATCCCACGGTCCAAGTTCCAGCGGGCGCAGTCTTTTGACATTCCAGACGTGAAAG
>DASYFE010000146.1:0-26786 GCA_036498585.1 Pyrinomonadaceae bacterium
TAGTTCCATTTGATCTGCGTAAGAGGCCTTGATGCGAAACATTTATTCTCCGTTAACCGTTTCTCCGAGACGTTGATGCGCGCGAGCGGCGATTTGGTTTCCCGATAATCCCCTGAGCGGGCAATTGCTAAGTTACACGAGGACTGTTTGGTAGTAAATATATATTATGAGTGTTAACAACAAATGTCTGAGATGCGACAAACCGGGGCTCAAGACGTGGGATGAGCTGAACGACGAGGAGCGCGAGGTGGTCAAACGATTACCCTCAGACTACTCGATCGAGGAGCGGAAGCGCTCACATCGCTGGTGTACGCGCTGCTGGAACGAAGTCGTTGGACAGGATTTACAAGATTTTTCATGATTGACATGTAAATCCTGTTTCATCTTGTAAATCCTGTCTAACCCGTGATCCGGTTGTAAGCGTCGCGGATTGCTTTCATCTGCTCAGCCAACTCTTCCTGCATTTCAGCGACTGATTCAAAGCCAGCGCGCCGGGCCACATCTCGCGCCGTCGGGTGGTTCGGATCGGGCAAGCGCGTCGACCGGCCGACGATCAATCGCAGGTTGTGATCGATCGAGCGCAGCAAACTGTAGCCGCTACTCAACACGACAAAGTCCTCTTCACTCAGCGATCCTTCTTCGCGCAGTCTGTCGAGCGTGAAGGCTGTCGAGCGGTCGTCACCTTCGTCCATCACCTCGTCTTTGAGCTGTAAATATCGCGACGCAAAATAAACGTCCAACATACCGCCTGGGCCATACTTAATGTCAGTGCCGAGTTTCCGACGCGCCGTGCCCTTCTCTTTTTCAAGTCGCTCACGGACGTGGCGCGTCACCGCTTTTAGCTCTTTGGGATCGAGCCGCTCTGCGTTCGCGTGTATCCGGTGTCGCGCATGCGTTTCGATCATCTTGCCCATTTCCTGATCGCCGCCAACCGAACGCAGTTTGACGTACGCGAGCCATTCCCACGGCGCGCTCTCCTGTTTCAGATACTCCAGAAAACCTTCGGAGCTGGTGACGAGTGGCCCATTCTTGCCGTGCGGGCGCAAACGCATGTCGACGCGATAGAGGTAGCCTTCGCGCGTGATGCTCGAAAGCGCAGCGATCATCAGCTCCACGAGTCGCGAATAGGTTTCGTCCTGTGTCAACGATTTGATCGGCGAGGGCACGAGCGAGTCGTAGGTGATCAGGATGTCGAGATCGGAACCGTAGTCGACACCGCCACTGCCGAGACGGCCTAGACCGTAAAAGGCGACGCGTGGACCACCGCTGAACGAGCCGTAACGACGCGCCATCTCGCGGCGTGCGATCAGGTAGGCGACGTTCATGCTTGCTATCGCGAGGTCGGTTTGGAGACGGTTCGCTTCAAAAATTGATAGTTCGTTGGCGACGTCCAGCGCGCCGATCTCGACGAGCAACGCGGCCCATTGCAAGCGAAAGGCGGCCATCTCGGCAGGGAACGTCCGCTCGGCGTCGATTGCTGAGCGGAGGATGGCGCGGTAGTCGCGACGGAGTGATGTCGTCGCAGGTGAGCCGAGTGATGTGATCAGCGTTGGGTTTGCGGCGATCATTTCGGCGAACGAGTCTGACGAGCCGCAGAGCTGGACCAGGGCGTCGAGATTTGCTTCGGAGATCGCGAGATGCTGGTCCAGCTTTTCTACCGAAGCCGCGATGCGCGAGAGCTGGAGCAGCGCGCGATGCGGGTTTAGTGATTGACGGGATAAAAAGATCAGGTGGTGCGCCAATGCGGTTAACCCGGCGCTACCGCGCTCGGTTCTGTGCGCTGCGAGGATGCGCGCAGCGGCGGTCGCGAGTGCGACGTCTTTGTCGATAACTATTGGCGGAGCTTCGTCTTTGGCCTGAGATGTTTCCTCGACGTCGGAAAACAGACGCTCGTAGGTGTTGCGCACGTGGGTGGTGTGCGTCTTTAACACTGCCAGAAATTGTTCCGCGCTCGCTGAACCCATGCGGCGCGCGAGGAGGGCCTGAGCTTCACCGGCTTCGGGAACCGTATGCGTCTGTAACCCGTGCTCCATCTGCAGCCGGTGTTCTAGGCAGCGCAGGAAATAGTAGGCGTCTGACAACTCGCTGCGCTCAGCCTGTTCTATGAAGCCACGATCGGCGAGTCGGCCGAGACTCACGAGCGTGTGCGACACGCGCAACCAATCGTCCTTGCCGCCGTGGGCCAACTGTAGCGCCTGCGCGATAAACTCGATCTCGCGAATTCCGCCGCGACCGAGTTTCACGTTGTAGCCGCTCTTCTTCTCGACCTGCCGATCGATCTTCTGCTTCGCCAGGCGAACACTCGCGAGCGCGCCACTGACTGAAACATCTGTGCGAAACACTGCCGGCGTTACGGCCGCCTTGAATCGTGAAAACAGTTCCGCGGATCCGACAGCAGCGCGCGATCGAATCAGCGTTTGGCGTTCCCAATCCTGCGCGGTGTTCATGTAGTAACGCACGGCTTCCTGCAACGAACACGCGAGCGAGCCGTCGCGCCCGTGCGGGCGTAGACGCAGATCGACGCGATATGCCGCGCCCTCACCGCCCGATTGGCCCACGATACGCGCGATCGTTTCCGAGAGCTTTACGAAGTATTCGCGGTTGCTGACTTCGCCGCGCTCACCAGTGCCCGCTGTCGTGCCGTCGTCTGAATAAAGAAAGACGAGATCGATATCGGAAGCGTAGTTGAGCTCCATCGAGCCGAGCTTACCGAGCGCGATGACGCAAAACTCGGCCGTGGCGCTGCGACCGCGATCGTCAACACGACGCGGCAGGCCGTAGCGATTGTCGAGATCCTGCCGAGCGAGACTCAGCGCGTAGTCGAGAATCGCATCTGCGAGGTTCGACAGTTCTTCCATTGTCTCGACGAGCGTTTGCGAGCGGCGAATGTCGTGCAGGTAAGTGCGCAGCAACTCGCGTCGACGAAAACGCGCGAGCAGGACTTGGGGATTTAAAGAGGAGTTCATGAGCGCGAAGCGTGCGAGTGCTTCTTTTAGCTCATCACGCGTTCGGACGCGCGGGTCGGTTCGCTCGCGCGACAGCCACGGAAAATATTCGGGGTTCTGTTCGAGCGTCGTAGCGAGCAGCGGGCTCCACGCAGCAAGCGCGAGAACGTCTGCGAGCAATGCGGGTTGTTTGAGGAGAGCCGTGTGAGCGCGCGGCTGCTCTTTGGCCAGCCGCTCGATGAAGGACGTCGCGCCATGCTGATCAGGCAGATCGCGGAGCAGGAATTCGAGATTGGCGTCAGCTTTGGGCACTTCGCCCATTGTAACGGAGGTGACCAACAACTGTAGGGGTGGCCCTCCGTGACCACCCGTTCGCCCAATTACAGAGGGTGGCCACGGAGGGCCACCCCTACAGTTGTTTACGAGGATCAAATTCTCTAGATGTCGTAATACAGCGAGAACTCCAGCGGATGCGGGCGCATGCGCAACGGCGTGATCTCGCGATCGCGCTTGTATGTGATCCAGCGGTCGATCAGTTGCGGGCTGAACACGTCGCCTTTCAACAGGAAGTCGTGATCGGCTTCGAGCGCCTTGAGCGAGTCGTCGAGCGAGCCCGGCAAGGTCGGCACGTCTTTCAACTCTTCCGGTGAAAGATCGTAGATGTCTTTCTCGAGCGGCTCCCCTGGATCGATCCGGTTCTGAACGCCGTCGAGTCCCGCCAGCAACATCGCCGAAAACGCGAGATACGCATTGCACGACGGATCCGGTGGACGAAACTCAAGTCGCTTCAACTTCGGATTCGTCGAGAACATCGGAATACGTATCGCCGCCGAACGATTGCGCGCCGAGTACGCGAGATTCACCGGAGCTTCAAAGCCGGGCACGAGACGTTTGTAGCTGTTCGTCGTCGGCGCGGCAAACGCGACAATCGCCGCCGCATGCTTCAACAATCCACCGATGTAAAAGCGCGCAGTGTCAGAAAGCCCCGCATAACCATCGCCGGCAAAGAGCGGCTTCTCGCTCTTCCACAAGGATTGGTGACAGTGCATTCCGGAACCATTATCGCCATACAGCGGCTTCGGCATGAACGTCGCGCTCTTTCCAAACTGGTGTGCAGTATTGCGAACTACATATTTGAATATTTGAAGATTGTCCGCCGTCCCCAACATTGTCGAATAGCGAAAATCGATTTCACATTGTCCGGCGGTAGCAACTTCGTGGTGATGACATTCGACAGTCACGCCACACTTGCCCAACGTCAGCGAGATTTCAGAACGCAAATCCGTGAGGGAATCGGTCGGCGGGACCGGCACGTAACCTTCCTTCGGGCGAATGCGATAACCGTGGTTTGTTCCGGCAAACTCGTTAGCATCGCGGCCGCTGTTCCAGTGTGCTTCGTCTGAATCGAGCGTGAATCCGGCTGAGTTCGGGTCGTTGTGAAACTTCACCTGGTCGAACACGAAAAACTCAGCTTCGGGACCGAAGTAAGCGGTGTCGGCGAGTCCGGTGAATTTCAGATAACTCTCGGCGCGCTGTGCCACCGAACGTGGATCGAAGGCGTATCCTTCCTTCGTTATCGGATCGACGGCATTGCCGATCAGGCAGAGCGTTGGTTGTTCTGCAAAGGGATCCATCCAGAAGCGGGACGCGTCGGGGACGAGCAGCATGTCTGACTCGTGAATGGCGGCCCAGCCACGAATCGAAGACGCATCGAAGCCGAAACCATCTTCGAATTGGTCTTCTCCGAGTTCAGCAATCGGGAAGGTCAGGTGTTGCCAGGAGCCGGGCAAATCCGTGAAGCGAACGGAAACGAATTTGGCGCCCTGGTCGGCAGCGTATTTCAAGACAGTCTTAGGATTCATTTTCTCTCCTGAACAAAGATTAAGGGAGTGTTGGGGGTGCTCTTCGCCCCTGCGCGGTGATTGGTGCGAAGTATTTTGGCGTGCTTAACGACTCTAGGAAAACAGTCGTACGGCATTGGAGGCGTCGCGTAAAAAACTGTGATTATAATCGCGGGTTGAATGATGTCAAGCTCTCTCTGCGTCCTCTGCGTATCTTAGCGTTCTCTGCGTTAAAGGGCTATTTCAACGCAGAGGGCCGCAGAGATACGCAGAGGACGCAGAGTTTTCGCAGAGGTTTTTCGCCTAAATCCGCAGTTTTGCAGGCGTTATGAAACAAAAAAGTTATAGACCGCAACGGCCATTTTCTGTTACATTGCGCGACTAAAGCGTTCCACCCAAACAAAAAACTCCGCAACTCGATTCGGAAAATGTACATCTGCGTTTTAGCTAAAGGCATTCATATCGTTCACGTTTTATTTTTTGAGGCAGGAGACCGCTAATTGACCACGGCAATCGAGCAAACGCTCGAAACTTATGGAATCGAAAACTGGGCCGCTGGCTACTTTGATGTAAACCGGAAGGGAAACCTTATCGTCCGCCCCGTCGAGGGAGATCCTCGGTCCGCGGACCTCAAAGAGATCATCGATGACCTCGCCAAACGTGGCATCACGACGCCCGTGCTGCTGCGTTTCCCGCAATTGGTCGCAGCTCAAGTAAGAAAACTTCAGCGCGCGTTTAGCCGCTCCATCCGCGAGTTTGAATACCAGGGCGCGCACATGTGTGTTTACCCGATGAAGGTAAACCAGCAGCGCTCGGTCGTCGAGGAATACCTCCGCGAAGGCTCGCGTTACGACTTCGGAATCGAAGCGGGCTCCAAAGCCGAGCTCTACGCCGCGCTCGCGCTCGAACAACCGAGTGACAGCCTGCTCGTGCTCAACGGTTTCAAGGACCAGGAGTTTATCGAGCTGGCGTTTGCAGGCGCGAAAGTCGGAAAGAAAGTCGTGATCGTGATCGAAAAGCTCAATGAGCTCGATCACGTGCTCAACGTCGTCGAGCACCACGAAGGCGCATTGCCGATGCTCGGTATGCGCGTCAAGCTGTACTCGAAAGGCTCGGGCCGCTGGGAAAAGTCGGGTGGTGAGGCCGCGAAGTTTGGACTCACTACGACCGAGCTTTTGGAAGTGATCCGCCGTCTTGAAGAAGCCGATCGCATGGACATGCTGAAGCTGCTTCACTTCCACATCGGCTCACAGCTCACCGACATCAAGCGCATCAAGAATGCGATGAAGGAAGCGGCGCGCGTCTACGCCAAGGTCTTCCAGATGAAAGTGCCCATCGAGTTGCTCGACGTCGGCGGCGGCATGGCTGTCGACTACGACGGCTCGAAGACTGCGTTTGACTCTTCCGCAAACTACACCGCGCAGGAGTTTGCCAACGACGTCATCTACACGATCAAGCAAGTGTGTGACGACGAGAACGTTCCGCATCCGACGATCATCCAGGAGTCCGGACGCTTCCTCGCTGCTTACCACGCGATTCTCGTGACGAACGTGCTCGACGAGATTGAAACAGTCGTCGAAGACATCACACCGATCGCGATCGGTGAAGACGATCCGCAAGTCGTGATCGAGCTCGGCGATCTGCGCGAATCGATCACTGTAAAAAACTACCGCGAGTATTATCACGACGCACTCGAACATCGCGAAGAGTTGTTCACACTCTTCAATCTCGGGTTGATCTCACTCGAAGATCGCGCGAAAGGCGAAGTGCTGTTCTGGGACGTTTGCGAGCGCGCCGACAAGTACGCGCAACAGGCGAAATACGTGTCGGAAGAGTTTGGCGACCTGCGCCGGCTGCTCTGCGCAAAATACTTGACCAACTTCTCCGTGTTTCGCTCGGTGCCCGATCACTGGGCGCTCGATCAACTGTTTCCGATCGTTCCGATTCACCATCTCAATAAAGCGCCGACGGAGTACACGACGCTTTGCGATATCACCTGCGACTCGGACGGTATCGTCGACAAGTTTGTTGACCTGCACGACGTCAAGCAAGTGCTCGAGCTGCACCACCTTAATCCGGAGGAGCCTTATTACCTCGCGTTCCTGCTGGTCGGCGCGTACCAGGAAGTGATGGGAAACAATCACAATCTCTTCGGTGCGCCGCACGAGGCACATATACACATCGACGAAGAAGGGTTCCTGATCAAGAAGGTCATCAAGGGAACGACGGTCGGCGCTGCGGCCGAGCGTGCCCGCTACGACCGCGGTTTTTTGCACGATGGTTTTCGACGTCTTATCAACCGGCGCGTCAAGGATGGCGAGCTGAGCGAAGCCGAGGGCTACGAGCTGGCCCAGTTCTACGAGTCACGTTACGAGGCTTATACCTATCTCGCAGTGAACGGCGTGAAGCCGCGTTCACGGCGGAAGACTGATTACTGACTATGTAATACCTGAAATTTGATCTACCCGAACGTTCAATCCAAGAGGTTTGACAACCTGCATGGTTACTCAACGAAAACCGAAAGCATCGAAGTACCTGACCACTCCCACGCGTCCAGTCCAGGTGGACCGCGATCGTTCCGTGGCGGGACTTCTCGAGAAGATGGAAGGAACAGGCTTTGGAGGGCGCCAACTTGCCGAAGCGCATCGCATCTGGCTCGACATGCTTGGCGATAACACGACTATCATGGTCGCTGCTTCAGGGGCCCTCATTCCCGCGGGCATGCGGCGCTTGCTGGCGTATGTGATCAAGAACCGCTTCGTTGATGTCCTCGTCCTCTCGGGTTCAGTCCTATTTCACGATCTACACGAAACACTCGGGCGTTATCATTTCCAGGCCCATCCAAGCATGACTGACGCTGAGCTCGAATCGGCGCAGATCAGTCGCATGTGGGACCTGCTCGCGAGCGATGAAGAGTATCGCGAAGCGAAGGAATGGATTGGCGGGTTTACTAATCAGCTCGATCAAACGCGCGCGTATTCGGTGCGCGAGTTTTTACACCTGCTGGGTAGAGAGCTGGCTGAGATCGCGTCGGAAGATGGTGTGTTGACGTCGGCGTACAAGGCGAAGGTGCCGATCTTCTGTCCGGCGATTGCCGACAGTGGTTTGGCGGTTGGCATTGCGGGGGCGCGTTTTGAGAAGAAGAACAATTTTCTTTTCGACCAGATCCAGGACGTGCTCGACATGATGAACGTGATGGTCAACGCGCGCGTCTCGGGAATTCTCAATCTCGGTGGTGGGACGACGAAGAGCTTCATTCAACAGGCGACGCTCTCGTCGTTCCTGCAGAAGGAACACCATCACGGGCACAAGTACGCGATCCAGATCTCGACCGACGCTCCGCATCCTGGCGGTAGATCGAATGCTGTCTCGTTTGATGAAGGCTTGATCTACGGAAAACTCGCACGCGGCGCGCACACCGCTTACGTACCCTGCGACGCCACGATCGCGTTGCCGATCCTGATCACGTCCCTATCGCAAACCGCAGCGAAGTACATGAAGGGCCGCAAGAAACCAAATTTCACCTTCGGTCGTGAGCTCATCGTCGAAGCACCGTAGCCACAAAAAGGCACAAAAAGCACAAAAGATTTATTGAGCGCGCTTAGAGCAAAACTCTCTTTTGTGCTTTTTGTGCCTTTTTGTGGCTAAATTACGCGGCTCAGACCTCGCACTTGATTCCTCTGTGCGTACATTGCTTTATCTGCCTGTTCGATTGCCTGCCCCAGATCAGTTAAGCACGTAAATCCTGCGACGCCGAACGACACGGTCACCTTCACCGGCTCTCCAATCCAGCGCTCGCAGTTCTCGTCGAGTATCTTGTTCAACTTCTCGAGACGCCGGCTCGCCTCAGGCTGTGGCAGCTTGAACATCAACACCAGAAACTCATCACCGCCCCAACGGAACAGCATATCGTCCGCACGCACAAGCGAGCGCATCGCACGCGCCACTGCACGGATCGCTTTGTCACCCACGGTATGGCCCAGCGTATCGTTGATCGGTTTCAGGTTGTCGATGTCGAGCACCGCAACACTTCCCGAAGTCGCCGTATTGTCAGTTCCGGATTCAGGCCGTCGCAGCAGCGAATGAAACGCGTGACGATTCAAGGCTTCCGTGAGCGGATCCATCTGGACCAGCAGCTCGAGCTGATCGCGCGCGTCCGTTAGCTTGCGATTTGTCTGCTCGACTTCCCGGCGCACAGTTTCCATCAACACCATCACCGTCCCGAAGCCGAGCAGTATTTCGAACAGCAGATCGAATACTGACGTGTAACGAAAATACGTCGCGGGTACGGTGATTCCGAGAAGTCCCTTGCGCGCTCCAAACACCGGCACGTAGTGCAGAAAATCGAGCGTCATCAACAGCAGCGCCACCGACATCAATTGAATTCCCGGGCTCCTTTCTCCGCTTTTGCGCAGAGTAAAAAACGCGATCATGAACAGCGTCGCCAGCACTGCGGCGTGAATCATGAACAGATCGTTGAAGTCGCTCGAGACGTACGGCAGTACGAACGCTATGACGATTGCGGGTATCAGGAAGTAAGCGTGTTTTCTGCTTAACGGTTCGCCCGTTACCTGGCTGCGACAACCGGCGATGAACAGCAAACCGAAGAGATATTCGGCCAGGAAGTAGCAGGAGTAAAAAATCGTGTGGGTTGAAGCAAGCCGAAACGCGGCAAACAGGTTAATCAGCGAGAGCGAAAGGCTCACCCATGAAGCAGTCCAATACCTGAGCGCGTTGCTCTTGATCGAAGACTGCATGAACATTGAAAGTAGCGTGATGAGGAGTATGCCAACACATTGAATCGCTAGACCGACATTAGAATCCATAAACTGGGGACCTCGTAGGGAGCACGAGTTTTGAATTTAGGAAAGCTCTGGGTAGTGAGGTTGGTACTGAGATGGGTAAGAAAACCCCACCGGATTGATTCTAGCCGAGGCGAGGGTCTGAGGGAAAGACTTTTCTTAAATGCTTTAGGCAGATGAGAAATGTTTGCTTTATGTCAGCCATTGGAGCACTTCTTCTTCATTCGAGCTACGCGTCCCACCCACGACGTGGATGAAGTATTCCTCGAGCGACACAAGCCCTATCCCTTTTCGCAGCTCGTTCAACGAACCCGAAGCCAGCAACTTGCCCTGCGCGATGATGGCGATGTCGCTGCACAGACGCTCGACGATCTCGAGCACGTGCGAGGTGAGAAATACTGTCAATCCTCTCGCCGTTAATCGCGACAGCAGATCCTTCAACGTGCGTGAAGCAATCGCGTCGACGCCTTCGAACGGCTCATCGAGAAACAGTATCTCCGGCCGGTGAATCAGCGCGCACGCGAGTGAGAGCTTCTTCTTCATGCCGTGCGAGTACTCGATGATCAGCTTTCGCGGCTCGTCCTGGAGCTCCATCAAGTCGAGCAGCTCTTTCGAGCGCTGCGCGATTTCGTCGGCGCGCAGCCCGTACATGCGACCTGTGAACGACAGCATCTCAGCGCCTGTCAGTCGCTCAAACAGGTTGAGATCTTCAGGCACGACGCCGATGCGCCGCTTCACTTCCAATGGCTGCGCGCTGATGTCGAGATCGAGAACTCGGAGTGTGCCCCCAGTCGGCGCGAGGAGACCGGTGAGCATTTTGATGGTGGTTGATTTGCCGGCGCCGTTTGGGCCGAGGAAGCCGAAGAAGCTGCCGCGGTTCACGCGCAGGTTGATGTGATCGACTGCTACGAAGTCACCAAATTGCTTAACTAGTTGAAACGTCTCGACCGCCGGGGAAGCTGCTGACATGGGTCACAGATTAACGGATCTGGATCAATTACGCAGCAGCGTCTTTGCATCGTCGGCGCGAACGTAAGCGGGGAAATTTCTATGAGTGCTCATCAGGAAAGCGTTTGAGCTGGACTGAAGCGCGTTACCGTGCGTCGCGCGCAGGCGCACGAAGCGGCCGAAGGCGGTCCAGCCGTAGTAATAACCGTCGTCCATGCTGATGAGGACGTCGGCGGTGTGCTTCACGCGCGGAGTAAACAGCGATTTGTAAACATTCGCGACCGCGTTTGGATAACGATGTCCCGCAGTTCGTTCATACCAAACGGCGTCAGTGGCAAACGTGTGCGGGAACGAGCCGAGCTGAAGTGGATCGCCGCTGACGATGACATATCGATAGCTGTCAGTCGCCGCTTCGTATTCAATGCGCGCCTGTCCACGCGAGCTTTCGATAACGACTTCCGCCGCATCTTTGTAGACCGCGAAATCGAGGCCCGTCACTTCCGCACTCGCGCGCGCCACCTCGGGAATCACATCCTCGTCACAATAGAGAGCGGCATAACTACAAAGACCAAACGCCGGTATTACAACCTTGAATCCTCGTCGTTGCAGAGTTGAAGCGAGTGGGATGCGCCGGTTCTCTTCGAGATTCATGCCGTGATCGGAAAACATCACGATCTCCGTTTCATCGCCGCAGTAGCTGCGAATCTCTTTGAGGATCTTGTCGAGTGACTCGAGCGCCACCGCCAAACGCTTCGGGCCCTGCGCGTGTAGCAAACCATCGGTCGCTTTGAGAAACGCGAAGTAATCGCGATTCTGAGGCGCGGCTTTGAAGCGCTCGCGAAACCGTTGCATGTCGGCTCGCCAAACCTTCTCTGGCGCGACGTAGATCAAAAACTCAAACGGCAGCGGTTCCTGGTAGTCGAGTTCCTCCATGTACGACGACGGCACTTTATCGGGCGTGCGACGACCGACGTACTTGCTGATTCCACCACGCAGCTCCCGTGCTTTCCGATCGAAATAGAGACTCTCGTAACCCGCGGGCGGCGTGGCTCCGAGCATGGCAGACAATGCCACGTTCGTCATCGTCGGAAATGGCGACAGCAGCCGAGCAGGTGACTTGAAACTGTCGAACAATCCACGACTACGCTCCCCCTCGATCAGCTTATGAGGAACCCCGTCGAGACACAGGAGAAGACGCCGTGGACGCATTTGTGGTGCACTGTTACGCATAACTCGTGGACGGGATTTACAAGATTTTTCAGGATTAACAAGATTTGTAAATCATGAAAAATCTTGTAAATCCTGTCTTCAACTACTGCTCAGCATCGGGCTTCGACTGCTCCGCCTTGTACGCCTGCCGCAACCCTCGCTTCGCCTCATCGTGCGCGTCGTAAACATTCGGGCGCGCCAGCACTTCCTTGTACTGCGCGAGGGCTTCATCACGCTTCCCCGCAACATCGTACGACCGCGCCGCATAAAGATGCGCCATCGTAATCAACCCCGGCTCACCACGGTCGACCTTCGTCGCCGCGAGAAACTCCTTCGCCGCCCGATCGTTATAGCCTGCAATCAACAACGCCTCGCCATACTTGAAATGAATCAGATCGAGCGCCCGAGCAGCCGTATTTCGATCGCGCAGCAACTCATCAAACGTCGCGAACGCTTCCTTCTCAGCCTGCACTGCCGCTGCAAGATCTTTTTCCTTTCGCTTCACTCCAGCGAGGGAAACCAGCGCATCCGCAGTCTCGACGCGCAGGAGATAGTTGCGCGGATACTTCGCACTCAGCTCACGCGTCAACGTGATCACATCAGCAAAACGCTTCTCGCGCGTGTAAAGAATAATCAGCACAGACTTGGCATCGTCCCGCGACCAGCGGCCTTCCTTCGCCACCTGTTCGAGCATCGCTAACCCGCGCTTCTTCGACCCACGATAGCCCGTCGCGCCCGCAAGTATCTTCACCGGCAGCGGCAACGAACCGACGACATACTCATAAAGACCAATCGTGATCTGCGCATCGATATATTTCGGATCGAGCTTCAACACTTCGCGATGATGGTCGACGGCGTCATTCCCATCACGCAAAGCAGCGAAGTGTCGACGCTCGACAGCTTCTTCGAACGACGCTTTCAGTCCTTCCGTGTTGGCAAGGAAATCGAGCGCCTCGATGTTTTTGGGTTCCTGTTTGAGTTTTGCTTCGGCGATACGTTTCGCTTCACGCGTGAGATTGCGAAACTCCGTAACGATCTTCGGATCAACCTTGTCGTCGCCGCTTACATAAAACGATTCCGAGCTATAAAGCGACACCTGCAAGCGTCGCGACTCATAAAGCGTCTTGATCCAGAGCCGCGCCGCCAGCAGTTGATATCCACCCGGATGATTCGGGTAGAGCTTGACGATCTCTTTGAAGTCGCGATCTGCTTTGTCGTAGTCGATATTGTAGAGCGCGTCGAGCCCACTGCGCCGCAACTCCTCAAACCGCGCCCGCTCCGCATCGTTCAACCACGTCGTCTGCTGCGCCAACGCGGTCACCGCACACAGGAGCATAACCAACACAAGAGCAAGCTTCTTCAACGCTACTTCCCTCCCAACAAAAGTCCGCGTTTAATCCGCGGCTCCGAACGACTCCATATACTTCACGCCCGACCCGGTATTGAACAGCACCACACGTTCATGCTTATTAACCTCACCCGACTCAACCAACTTCCTCAGCGCGGGCAAACAAGCCGCACCTTCCGGCGCACAGAACACTCCTTCAACCGCACCAATGTCACGAACCGCCTCGATCAACTCTTCATCACTCACCGCAACCGCAGTCCCACCCGAAGCACGCAACGCATCGAGTATCAAAAAGTCGCCAATCGCCTTCGGCACGCGCAAACCTGACGCCGTCGTGGCCGCATTCGGAAACTCGTCAGCAAAGCGATTCCCTTCTTCAAACGCGCGCACGATCGGCGCACAACCTTCAGCCTGCACCGTCACGATGCGCGGCCGCTTACTTCCGATCCAACCCAGTTGCTCCATCTCGTCGAACGCTTTCCACATTCCGATCAAACCGGTACCGCCGCCCGTCGGGTAAATAATTACATCGGGCAAGCGCCACTCCATTTGCTCTGCGAGCTCGTATCCAAGCGTCTTCTTTCCTTCGATGCGATAGGGTTCTTTCAGTGTCGAGACGTCGAACCAACCTTCCTTTTCCTTTCGTCTTCCGACCTCAGCGCCGCAGTCAGTGATCAGCCCATCCATCAAGGTCACGTGAGCGCCTGTTTGCAGGCACTCGACCACGTTTGCGCGTGGCGTGTCGCGCGGCATGAAGATGTACGACTTGAGTCCCGCGCGAGCAGCATAGGCCGCCAGTGCGCTGGCAGCATTTCCGGCGGATGGAACTGCCAGTTTCTTGACGCCGAGCTCCTTCGCCATCGACACAGCGGCGGCCATTCCGCGTGCTTTGAAACTCTGCGTGGGGTTCTGTGATTCATCTTTAATGAAAAGGTCCGGAACTCCGACGCGCCTGCCCAATCGCGTCGCGCGCAAAAGCGGCGTCCAACCTTCGCCCAACGAGATGATGTTTTCGTCGCGTTCGACCGGAAGCATCTCGCGATAGCGCCACATGTCCGGGCGCCGCGCCGCCAGCGACTCCTTCTTCAAAAACATTCTGGCGCGCTCTAAATCGTAGCGAACCAGCAAAGGCTTACCGCAGGCAGTGCAAAGATTGTGCAACCGATGTGCCTCGTGCTTTGTGCCACAGAGGCCACATTCAAGATGAGTGACATTCATGGATAGATTTTCCTTAATTACGGGGCAAATTACGGAAGAACGGCGCTAAGTATGCGCTAGAAATGAGAATTCGAGGTAACGCGGCTTGTTATTTGAGGTGCGGCGGCGGGCGCAGGCAAGAGCAAGAGGTTTGCACTAGGTGCAACAAACCCCTTGCACTCGGAGCAAGCAATTAGTTTCGGCAAATCTCAGTGATCGTGGCCACTGTTGCCGTCGATCTGGCTGCGAATTTCGCCGGACGGCCAGGTTGTGCTGTGAACGTTGACGTAAGTCGCCCCGGCACGGATGGCTTTGATCAACTCATCCATCTCACCGGTATTGAGGCCCTGGGCTCTGGCTGCTGCCGTCGCAGGGATATTAGGACTGACGTCGGCTGCGACGATCGTGCCCGATATCGTCGCTGGTGGCGCCGGGCAAGGCTGAGTTCCTGCCGGACCATTGCCGAGATTGGTGCACAGAAACACGGATATGCCACCCGTAATCCCCTTTGTTCCGAAGTGGATATGAGCTTGCTGGACCGCACCTTCGAGGTCTGAATAACTGAGTTCCCAGTCGATTCGCGATTCATCATTGCTGATACGCGCGTTAAAGCTTCCATTGCCGGTTGTAGAAATCGGCGCCGGAGTTTCCTCGTATCCGCTCAAGATTTCACTAATCTTTTTGAAGCCCTGGGCGTATGCAATCGAACAGACCGACACCAAGGCAATCACTGCAAGAGACAATCCTAGTCTTCGCATCCCGTTTTCCTCCAAGATTCTGTTGTTTTGGGGGGCGCATAATATCATCAAAGCCCGACTTTAGCCACAAAAAGCACAAAAGCTTTTCGAACTCATTTTGTGCTTTTTGTGCCTTTTGTGTACCTTGTCTTTTCCTATGCCGATAAGTTTGCTCGCTCTCGATCTGGACGGAACTCTGCTCGATTCTCGGGGCATTATTTCTGAGCGCAATCGAATTGCAATCGATCACGCGCGCCGGGAGGGTGTCCATGTTGCGCTCGTCACGGGACGGCGGTTTCGTGATTCGCGTCCGGTAGCCCTTGAGCTTGGACTCGACGTCCCGCTGATCTCACACAACGGAGCGCTGACCAAACATGCCGCCACTCTGCAAACGGTTTCAGTGTTGCCGCTGCCACTCGACGCCGCGCGTGAGGCGTTGCAGATCGGGCGCAAAGCCGACGCCGACGCGCTCCTGAGTGACGATCACGAAGGCCTGGGAATACTTGTTTACGATCACATTCGCGGCGGCAATACTGCGGCTCACAAGTACATCTCGTGGGCCAGTCGCATTCATGGCGACGACGAAGGCAGCAACGCGGTGCGCCAGGTCACGTCGCTCGAAGACTACCTGGACCACGATCCGATCCATCTCTCGTTCTCCGGCGGCTGTGTGGAGATGGATCAATTGGAAGAAACACTCAAGTCTGAGCTTGGCGCGACCGTGAAAGTTCTTGGCACGAAATATCTCGAGCAGGATTTCACGTTGCTCGACATCGTCAATGCCGCTGCGTCGAAAGGCGCGGGCGTTGCAGCCGCAGCCGCTGAGCTTGGCGTCATGCGTGAAGAGATCATGGCGATCGGCGACAACTTCAATGATCTCGAAATGCTGCTCTTCGCGGGCACGGGCATCGTGATGGCAAACGCGCCGCTCTCGTTGCGCGAGATTAGTGGCTTGCACCCGACTGCTTCGAATCGTGACGACGGCGTGGCGCTCGCGATCGAAAAATTCATCTTGAACCCTCAATTAATCAACCAGTAAGGAGAAAACATGGCAAATCGAACGGCAGTGATCCAGACGAACAAAGGAACGATTAAAGTCGAGTTGTTGGAGTCGGATGCACCCAAGACCACTGAGAACTTCATCACCCTCGCCGAGCGTGGTTACTACGACGGGATCATTTTTCATCGCGTGATCAAAAACTTCATGATTCAGGGCGGCGATCCGACTGGCACCGGACGCGGCGGCGAATCAGCGTGGGGCGGACGCTTCAATGACGAGATCGACCCGAAATCGCCTGTGTACCAGCGCGGTTATAAAGCGGGGACGCTGGCGATGGCGAACGCTGGTCCAAATACGAATGGATCGCAGTTTTTCATCATGCACGTCGATTATCCTCTGCCGCCGAGTTATACGATCTTCGGAAAGGTGATTGAGGGGCAGGATGTCGTGAATGCGATCGCGACTTCGCAGACGATGAATGACAAGCCTGTGTCTGAGGTGAAGATGGAGAAGGTTACTATTGAATAAAAAGCTATCCACCACAGATTTCGCAGATTCTGTGTAATCTGTGAAATCTGTGGATCATAACGGCCTGGCTCCGTGTCCGATTTTGGGTGCGGAGCGGATTGCGTCGGTCACATATTTTTTGGCGGCGGCTACCGATTCTTCGAGGGACAAACCCTTTCCCAGGTTGGCGGCGATGGCGGCGGACAGAGTGCAGCCAGAGCCGTGGACGTCGCCGATTTCGATGTACTCGGTTTGAAATTCAGTGAAGATGCCGTTCTCGTCTAAGAGAATGTCGAGAGCCTGGCCGCCGACGCTGCGGTGGCCGCCTTTCACGAGCACAGCGCGCGCGCCGATTGATTGAATCGCCTCGGCAGCGCGGCGCATGTCGGGTTCGCTCTTGATTGAAATTCCTGCAAGCTTCTCTGCCTCAGGGATGTTTGGTGTGACGACACGCGCGAGCGGAAATAGTTTCGTCTTCAGGATCTCGAAAGCCTCATCATCGATCAGCACGTCGCCTGACGTTGCTACTACAACCGGATCGACTACCGGCGCGGGCAGATTCTCTTCGGCAAACAGTCGCGCTACTTCAGCAACAATCTCGGCAGTCGGCAACATTCCCGTCTTCGCTGCGGCCACCGTTAAATCCTGGACGATCGGCTCGACCTGCGCGCGCAGTGTTTCAGCAGATTGATGCTCGGCGCCAAATACGCCGGTCGTGTTTTGATAGGTAATTGAGGTAAGTGCTGCAGCCGGAAAACAACCGAGCGCCGCGATCGTCTTGATGTCTGCAACGATGCCCGCGCCACCCGAAGGATCGAGTCCCGCGATACTCAGTACAACTGGCTTCATCTTTTCAATCATAGTCTTAGACAGGATTTACAAGACTTTTTAAGATGAACATGTAAATCCTGTCAAAATCTTGTTAATCCTGTCCTTCATCTTCTCAGCGTCACTCAACATTCTGATCGCAGCGATACCGCGCGCGCCCGCTTCAAAACACTCATTAACGTTATCGGGCGTAATACCACCAATCGCCACGACCGGAAACTCGCCGAGCGCTCGCGTCACCTCAGCAAGCTTATACAATCCCTGCGGCGCACCATACGCGCGTTTTGATTCCGTCTCGAATATCGGCCCAAACACGACGAAATCAGCACCGCCGGCACGCGCCGCACGCGCTTCGTCGAGAGAATGTGTCGAGGCGCCGATCAAAAACTCAGCGCCAAACATATTCCGCACCGCCTCGACCGGCAAAGACTGCGTCGTCAAATGCACGCCATCAGCACCCGCGGCCCGCGCGATATCCGATCGATCGTTGACGAGCAGTCGTGTCTTGCTGCCGTGCGTGATCTCCGCGGCGCGCGCAACCAGTTCGTAAAGCACGCGCGCGTGCAGAGACTTCTCACGAATTTGAAACAGGGGAACGTCTGCGTCTACAGCAGCGCTAACTAACCGGAGGATCTCGGAGAATTGCGGATCGTCGGGAGTTGTTTGAGGCGACGTCTTACCGCTCGTTATCGGATAGATGATCGGAACTGGAAGCGACATCCTCGGTCGAGCTCTTCCTAGCGCTCGTCTCGTTTTGCAGAGCAGTGACGGTGCGTTTGAAGTTGAAGATCTCCCAGAACGCGATGCCGAGATTCAAAAGTCCGACACCGCTGACCGCCCCGCGCACCCAACCCGAAGCGACCACCGCCTGCAAACCCTGAATCCCTGTCTTGCGAGCCGCGTATAGCAGAAAGTAGTTGTTACCCCAATCGCTGATTCCCCACATGCCGTGCGGCCACCACGGCGCCACCGTCAGAAAGATTCCAATCTCGAGGCACAAAATGATGTAAAAAATAACGCTTAACTTCGCTGACAACTGCTACTCCTGCTTCCTTAGCTGACTGAGTTTCTCCGCGACCTCGCGATAAGAAACATCCACGCCATAAACCTCTGTATAAAACTCACGCGCCTGCTTCAAGTCGCCGAGCTGCTCGTACGCCGACGCGAGCTCGTATCGCAGCGCCTGATACTCATCCTCGCTATGACCCGGCGCCTGCAATCCCTTCTTGAACCAAAGCACCGCCGCTTCAGGCATCCCCTTCTGAATGAAACAATGCCCGAGCATGTTGCAACACTGCAAGTACCGCGAGGTGCTGTCGCTCGGCTTCACCAGACTCGCCGCGGTTTGAAACTCCTGGATGGCCTCGTCCATGAGATCCATCTCTTTATACGCAGTACCCATATTGTAATGCGTCTCGTAGTCTTCGCGAACCTCGTCGCCCTCTTCAGCGGCACGAAACTCTTCAAACAACTCTGCGAGACCGGCGTCTATTCCCATCGCCACGGGTTTAGCCGCGCCAACATTATTGCCGTCGTCGACGAGTGATGCATACGCGCTGTCAGCGTCGAAAGTTATCGTCTCTGCTGGTACCGGCGTTGCTATTTCCTCTACGCCACCAAACTCAAACACCGAAGCCTCTTCCACAGGCTCATCGCGCTGCGTAAGCTTCTCGCGCCGCGACTGGATATCAGGATGCTGACCAAACTGACGTTCGAGCATCTCGAGCGTGTCAACCGCAATGTCCGAGTAACCCTGTGCGATGTAGAAGTCGACGCTCTCGAGTTCCTGCCGCATCACGTTCTCCTGACGCTCTTCATCGACAGGCGCTTCTTCAGCAGTAGCGACAGGTGTGTCCGGGGTGGCGACTATGCTGAAGTCGACTTCCTGGAAGTCGGTGGCTGACGTAGCAAACGATTCGTCTTCGTTGAGATCCGCAAACGACGCGGTCGGATCGCTGAACATCGAATCCGGCGCCGCATTCGTTTCAAACTCGTCTGATATAACCGGCGCAACTTGATCCTCGTCTTCGACAACTGCAAACGTCTCAAACTGCGGCACGTCACTCTCCCCACTCTCCGGCATCGCAGCAAAGTCTTCCGCAGTGTCTTCCTGCAAGCCGCCGAGCAGATTGAGTCGATCGAGATAGCGTTGTTCGTCAGGTGCGAGTCTGACGAGCTGCGTCAACGCGTAACGCTCTTCGTCCACGAGCTCCGAGGCTTCCGCAGATTCCGCGAGACGCTCGAGTGACGATCGCAACGCATCCATATCGCGCTGCCACCAGTGAATGCGAACCAGCATTCGCAAACCCGAAACGTGATCCGGATTGCGATCCAAAACCTGATTGACGATCTCGAGCAACTCTCGCTCTTCGCGTCCGGCGAGCATCCGCTCGATGATGGTCGAGAGGATGCGAATCACTTCGTCTACTTCTCCGGTCTTCAGATAAAGACGCGTGACTGGAAGAAACTGCGGATAGTTTGTCGCGTCCTGCGTCATCAACAACGACGTCGCACGCTCCGCTCCTTTTGGATCTTCAGCTTCGAGATAAGCGCGCGCGAGCATCGACACCAGCTCTTTGTCGTCTTCGTGAGTCTCGACAACACGTTCCAGCACTTCGGCCGCTTCATCAGCCGTGCCGCGAGCGATGTGTGATTCGAGCATGCCGCGGATTGCTTCGCGATCGTCGCGCACCAATTGCAGCGCTTTGTTGTAAGCGTCGAGCGCCTGATCGTGTGAGCCGATCTGGTGAAAACGATTCGCCGCCTGCACAAACGCCGCGGCCGACTCGCGCCGCATGTTCTCTTTGAGATAACCGTCGGCGAGTTTCAGACGAATCTCGGTGTTGTTCGGATCGAGATCGGCGATCTTGTGGAGAATGTCGAGTGAACGCCTATTGTCGCCTGACTTTGTATAAGCCTCAACGACTACGAGATACTGCGCGCGGGCATCATGGACCAGGTTCTGGTTGGCGTAAAGATCGGCAAGCTTGAGAGCGACGACCGGATCACGCGGGCGCAGCCGCTCGATCTTCTTGTACATCGCGATGGCTTTGAGATTGAACTCCTGCGCGCTGTAGTGCTCGGCGATGCGCTCGAAGCACTTAACGGCGTCCTCGTTTTTGCTCGAGCGCACGTAAAGATCGCCCAGCATGTTCAAGGTAGTGAGATCGTCAGCGTCGTTATCGACGATTTGCCGATACTCCTTGATTGCAGCGTTGATCTTCCCCGTTGAAAGGAATTTCTCAGCGGCTTTTAAGACCTTAGCTTTATCGAAAGCCATCTAGGGATCTAGTTTCGGTTAATAGATTGTCGGCGGCTTTAATCGTAGCAGCGGGCGGGGCAATGCTATTTCACTAGCAAGTCCGGCAAATAGCCGCGAGATACGCTAACATGCGTAAATAAAGCGTGTCAACGCAAGCATTTCTGCATGATAACGACATCAACGAACGGAAAAAGTCTGCGTGGAAAAGTAGGGCAGCAAATCGCTCTCGTGGGTCTCGGAATCTACGTCGTGTTCGCGCCACACTCCGTGGCTGCCAGCGTGATCGGTGTTGGACTTGCGGGCCTTGGATGGATCATCAGGACGCTGCAAACGCGCAGTTTTGGGCTGCGCTGGTCTAAATTCGACCTGATCATAGTCTTGTCACTGCTCTGGACGGTCGCTTCCGCTCTACTTTCGGAAGAACCACGCATCAGTGTGGCAAAGCTTCAGGCGTCGTGGTGCGTTTTCATCTTTTACCTCGCGCGCGCGACACTCACAAGACGCTCGGCGTTGATTTTGGTGTCGTTGTTGATCGTTTCGGCGTCGGCGGGGGCTCTTTACAGTGCTTTCGATCTGTTGCGCGGACGCGGTGTGGTGGTCGAGTCGATTGCGGCTGGCAGTCCGTTCAACCAAATCGGGATCAGACCTGGCGACACGATCTGGCAGATCAATCGCCGGCGCGTCTATTCGACAACGGATATAGATCAAATACTGGCGGCGAACACCCGGGTTACTGCCGGACTCATCTCGCAGGGTGAACAGGTCGAGCGATCATTTACGTTGGCCCAGCCGTCTGCTTCCGGAGTTATCGGAAGCGAGTCCAATCACCGCTTTCGTGCTTCCGGCTGGACTCGTCACTACGAAACGTTCGCAGAGCTCATACAGATGATTGCGCAGCTCGCACTCGGTTTCGCGCTCGCCCACCTCAGAAATCACGGCCCGAACAGGATCTTTAGAATCGCGATCGTCGCGGCTGCTCTGTTGACTGCTGGTCTCGTTTTCACCGCGATGCGAACGGTGATCATCGCGTTTGTGATTGGTGCGAGCGTCATGGCTTTGCGATCGTTGCGAGCGACGCTAAGGGTCGTGTTCACATTCGCGCTTTTTGCTGTTCTTGCTTTCGCGGCAGTGGTCGTGTGGCAAACACGCGATCGGAATGCCCTCTTGCTGGGCGATCCAAGCTCATCACTGCGTTACGAGGTTGCGCGTAATGGTTTGTCGAGAATACTGATTCACCCGATATTCGGGCACGGCATGGACGCGATGCAGTTGCACTCGAACGAGTGGGGCTTTCCCGGGAAAGACATGCTTCACCTGCACTCGACTCCTCTACAACTGGCGTTCGATCGTGGCTTGCCGATGCTCGCGCTCTGGCTGTGGATGATGATCTTGTTTTGGCTGACTATCGCGCGTGCGGAAAGACGCGCAGCGGATCTGAGTGATACTAACTTTTACGGGATCTTGCTCGGAACACTCGGCGCACTGACGGGTTTTCTGATGAGCTCGCTGGTGAATTACAACTACGGGGATGCCGAGGTGGCGATGATGTTTTGGTTCTTGATGGGAATAGCTGTATCCACAGATTACGCAGATTCATCTTCTGCATAATCTGTGGAATCTGTGGATTACTGCGCTCCTTCACCTTCAACACGCAGGTTGTTCTTCACCGAGAACACTCCCGATACGCGGTTGGCAGCCATGTACGCGAGGTTTCGATCACCGCTGCCGGAAACCACGCCTTCCAACGTCACGTGACCATTGTCGACCACGATGTGCAGTGATGGGTTCGTACCTTGCAGGTAGCGATAAAGCCCACCCATGCGCGCGATCGATCGATAAGTCGCGCGACGAATGTCGTCATCAAAGGGTGACAGCGGCAACACCTTGATGTTGTTCACAACGCGCGTCACGCCCGCAAGTCTTTTCACTCTGCCTGCGGCGTCAGAACGCGTCGAAGGTCGCACCACTTCACCGTAAAGAGTGACGGCGCCACCATCCACCTTGTATGCGAGATTGTCGAATACACCGTAATACGGCAGCGTCACCAGCTCCTTCCGCACTTTCCTTTCCAGTTGCGGATTGCTAGCCCGTCGCTGAGCGAGCACGACAGACGGCGCAACCGCCAGCAATAGCATTGCAAAAACGCTGACTGCCAATTTCGAAATCAAGTTTCTATTCGTTTTCATAACTTCTAACTCCCTCTGTTCTATACGCGTTAGTAAGACACTTTTCGGGCCGCATTGGTTACGAATTTCGTCCATTTTTGTTAGGATTTCCAGCCAAATGACACGACCAAACACAACCGAAGCAGCAGATTACTATTTCAAGTACATCGACCTTATAACCAGCGACGACATCGTGCCCGCGATTGAGAATCAGATGGGCGAGATGCTCCAGCTTCTGAGCGGGATCAGCGAGGAACAAAGTCTTCACTCCTGCGCGCCGGGAAAGTGGACCATTCGCGAGCTGTTGAACCATGTGAACGACGGTGAGCGGATTTTTGCTGGCCGGGCGCTCTGGTTTGCGCGCGGGTTTAACGACCCGCTGCCGAGCTTCGAACAGGACATCGCAGTCGAAAACGCCCATGCGAATAACACTTCATGGGCAGATCTCGTCGAGGAGTTCAAAAACGTACGTCTTTCGACAATCTCCTTCATCAAGAGCCTGCCGGATGAGGCGTGGAATCGGACGGGCGTCGCGAGTGACAATCCTGTTTCCGTGAGGGCGATTGCCTACATCATCGCCGGCCACGTCGCGCACCACATCAGCGTCCTGCGCGAAAAGTACTTGTAGACAGGATTAACAAGATTTCACAGGATTTACAGGACAAATCTTGTGAGTCTTGGAAAATCTTGTAAATCCTATAGAAAAACACTGTTGAATCCTTCGCCCGTTAGGGTGTACTCTGGACTCCTGCGGAGAGAACTCACTCCAGCTTCCACCGTCCGCAGGCCCCGTAGACACAAGCCCATTCCAGGAGACTCGCATGAAAAGGTGCCCGAAGTGTGAATTTATTTACGAAGACGATCAGAGTCTCTGCGACATGGATGGCGTTCTGCTAGTCTTGGACACTCGGAAGCTGCCTAATCTCCACGCGCTTCAGACTGTGCCCGCTACCAAAACAGCACCAAAGCGAAACCGGGCCGTTCCGGCGTTCGCCACCGTGATACTCGCTCTCGTCCTGGGTCTGGTTTATTACGTGTCTGTATATCGCAAAACGACGCAGAGCAGTTACACGCCACCAGCGCCAAGCGCTGCCGGCACAACGACGAATCCAGTTCCCGCTGAAGTAAATGTAAATCCAACGCCGGAGTCGCAGCCGCCCGCTGCTGAAGAACCGAAACCCGAACTGGGGAAACCCACTGAGCCAAGAGCCGCTGCAGCCGTCCCGGCGCCCATTAAGAAAGTCGCGGCTAAACCCGCGCCAACCCCAGCCAAGGCAAAGGTCGAAGAAAAGAAAGACGAATCAAAGGTCAACTCGATACTGAAAAAGACCGGACGCATTCTCAAGAAGCCGTTCAAATTCTGACGTCATGTAAAGTCCCCGATGAAACGCTGCCCCCAATGCCTCTTCCTCTTTCCTGACTCAGACTCGAAGTGTGACTTCGATCAAACTCCACTCGAGCACGTCGACGACGACTCAGCAATCGAGAGCGCCACTCGCAAACCCAAACGCCGCACGTGGCCCATCACCGCGGCTGTTGGTTTACTGCTCGGTGTCCTGATAATCGCAACCTACTACGGCCTCACTCGTCACCAACAAAAAGCCTCCGCCGCAACTGAAACTCCTGTTGCCGTAGAGCCAGTCGCAGCGCCTTCAGCAACACCATTGCCATCCGTCGAAGTCTCACCTTCACCATCGCCGTCACCTTCCGTCGAGCCGGCTCCACGAACATCATCGGAGAAGATTTCGACTGCCCACACACGCTCAACTAGCGATCCAGTGTCGACGAGTGGACCAGGAATGGGAAACCGTCAGGGTGGCAAACCCGTAATAATGCTGACCAGCGGCGGAAAAATCGAAGCCGACGAGGTCTGGCGGACGAAAGATGGTGTATGGTACCGCCGCAACGGCATGGTCACTCTGCTCAAACGTGCTCAGGTGAAAACGATCGTAACGCGTTAAGATTAGCCACGCGTTAAGGAGGCAAGTATGAAAGCATCGGCGTCCCTTCTGGCTCTGGTTCTAGTTTTTGGTGTGGCTATTTCATGCAAGCTTGCGGAGCGGCTTGGAGGCGACAAAAACGCCGGTACCGTCAGTGAGCTCTGGCCCGACGTGCCGCCGTTTCAGGGCGCCACAAAAGCCGAGGTAGAGATTCCACTGGGCGTGCGATTGTTGATTCGCGGGATGTCGCAAGGTAAGGTCAACTTCATCTCTTTCCGCACCGACAAACCTGCACAGGAAGTAAAGGACTTCTATTCCAACGATCGCATGAAAGCCGCGGGCTGGGCTGCAAACGACAAAGGCTGCACCGGCGACATGGAAGACAAAAAGAACCACGGGGCTATGTGCATGTTCTCACGCCGCGACGGAGGCAAGGAAGAAGCCCTGGCCATCATCATCGCCCAGGACGAAAAACTCCCCGATACAAACATCGTCTACGCGCGGATTGATACAACACAGAAGAAGTAGGGATCAATCAGTTCTTTTTAATCGTCTTAGCACGGCTCGCTTCTTTTCTTTTTCTGCCATGTCCCACAAAGACATGGTTAAAGCTGTCCGGTATCGGAATCTCTCTCTCCTCGTGAGCGGGTCGTGCGTAAAAATTCCGCCAATCGGATCGAATAATGCCTTTGCGCTCGATGATTTAATTGCGGGCCGGCCATCCTCCTGTCGATCCAACAAAATGTCACCGTCCCCGAAGTGGTCTTTGAGCAGGCTTAGATACGCATATAAGACTTGTTCAGTAAATTTGAAAGCCGATCTATCGTCCTGCCGCGAATACTGACACGTCTCACCCCGTTGCAGTTTTGCTCTTAATACGCTGGCGCCTTGCTCTAACCGGTCTGTAATCTGCTGGATCGTCTCGCTCGCGGACACACTATATATTTCATGAAATTTTGACTCTACATAAGAAACAACCTCAGTGTTCCACACCTTCAGCTCAGGCTCATTCCAAATCCAGTCAAGAAAGCGATCCAGGACCGGAGTCCATTCCCGAAATAATCTGTCGAAAAGCTCCATTCCAAACCTTATAGGCTCAGTGTCATGGATCCGTGAAATCCGTTGAATCCAACGCAATCGAAGCATAAAGTTCACAACCTGGAGCTCATCGACGTGTCCTGCTCGTGAGTATGCGTCGGAATTTTGAGCAAAGTAGGCCCAGTACCAATAGGTCCAAAGGCGCTCGTTCCTGTTGTACCCAAAATAAAAAGCGAGTAGATCGACAAATACGTAGTTGAAGAGCGGTTGAGTAACAAAGCTTAATAGCGTGCGTTGCTGACCATGACTTCTTCTTCGCATAGCCTCCAGCTTGCGGAAAATGGGTACTATTTTGTTGTGATCAGACCGGTTTTCGACAGGCGCCAATTCACAGGCTAATGCAAACCAAGGCACAGACCGGCCATTAAAACGTGTAAAGTAGAAATTTGCTGCTTCGTGGTTGGCAATACAGGCGAAGATCTCCGGCTGGAAGACGTGATAGAAGTTCAAACGTACTTCGTAACGCGTTGAATAGACACCCGGACTCCCCGCGACGTAAACAAAACTTTCAGGCCTGCCAAGCTCCGAGCAAATTGCTTTGTACGCCGCATCAAACGAGCTAATTAACTGCTGGATCCCACCTTTGAAATCAAGATTGAAATCCGTAATATCCCCCATTCGATAACTGTTATAGAAGCGATTTCGATAGGCCCGTTCAAAGTTGTCAGTCACCTTTTCCAGAGTGGCGCAGATGAGACCAAGGCTGGTTTTGTTAGCCGGCGCTTGCCAATCAACTACCGTTTTCTGAATCAACTCCATTAAAGGAAGTAATTCAATGAAGTAGCCGTACAACGCCGGATCCAGTATTCCGTCATTAAAATTAGTAAAGGCATTAAGAACCTTTGCGGTCAAAATTTTCGGTGCCCATGAAGCCCGTAGATCATCCTGAATTTTTGTAATCTCAGCCACACTGAAACGCATGAGCGCGAGGTCCGTCTCCGTATATTCGCCATGCACAG